>JAMOSE010000063.1 GCA_027063215.1 Sulfurimonas sp.
GTGCCACTGTTAAATGGTTCATTATTGCTATTGAATGCTAAGATTTTTACTTTTACAGCTTCTGCATTTTGTGTCAATGTTAATATCGAATTTGCTAAGTCAACATGAATATTTGGTTTTTGTGTAACATCAGTAGTTGAATTCACTGGATCACTGTTATCCCCTCCACACCCTACAAGAAAAAGTGTAAAAAACAGACTCAAAAGAGCCACTTTAAAAATATGTATATACTATCCTTAATAATTTTCAAATATAAAATCAGACCATTTTACAAGATTCTACTTTAAGTAGAAGTTAAATAAGCTTTCTTAATTGCTTTAGCACAGACATAAGCACTTGAAAATGCCCACTGGAAGTTATAACCTCCCAATTCTCCTGTTATATCAACAACTTCACCAATAAAATAAAGTCCTTTTTCTTTTTTTGTTTCCAATGTTTTGGGATCCAACTCCTTTGAACAAATCCCTCCCCTGGAAACTTCAGCTTTTGAAAAGCCGAAGTTTCCAGCTGGAGCAAAACTGTATCTATGAAGTTTTTCTAAAAGTTTCAACTCTTCTTTTCCTATTTTATTGCACTCTTTATCTTTAAATCCCACTGCATGAATGAGTGCTTTTGCCAATCTTTTTGGTAATGGCATCGCAGAAGAAAGTAATTTTTTTCCACCATTTTTTATCAGTTTTATTATCTCATTATTTGGTAAAAAATCTATACTTATCTCCCCTTTTTTCCAGTAAAGTGAAGCAGAAAGTACTGCAGGACCACTGATCCCTTTATGTGCAAAAAGCATCTCTTCATCGATAACTCTTTCATCCACTTTTATCTTTACATAACAAGAGAGACCACTTAAGGCTTTCATCCAAAATTGTTCTTTTTGTAAGGTAAGTCCAACCAAAGCCGGTGAAAATTTTTCTACCCTCAGATCAAATTTTTGAGCAATTTGCAGTCCAATATCGCTTGCCCCCAAGTTTTTAAAACTCTCACCGCCCGTTGCTACAACAACTTTTTTACTTTTATAGTTTTGTTTCTCTGTTACTATTTCAAAGAAATCATTCTTTTTTGTAAGGTCAAGAATCTTCTCTCCTAAAATCATTTCACAATAGTTTGTATTTCGTAAAAGCAGATTAATAATATCATCAGAACTCTTTTTACAAAAATAGTATCGACCCTTTCGAAGTTCTAAAGCAATTTTGTTTCTCTCTAGGAAATCCAGTAACTGATCCCTTGAATATTTTTTAAAAACACTCTCTAAAAGCTGATGATCTCCCAAATAATGTTTTAGTTCCACAGAGACATTCGTGATATTACACTTGCCTCCTCCTGAAATCTTTAACTTTTTTGCCGGTTTTTCATTAACATCAATGATCCCGATACGCAGTTTTTTACTTAAATTAGCAGCACACATAAGACCACTAGCTCCAGCTCCAAGAATCAATACATCATACATTTTTCAACTCAATCATCCATAAAATTTGTTCTTCTAAGAGGCATTTTTACACCTGCTTTTTTTAAGGCTTCATAAACACCCTTACTCACTTCACTCTGTGCAACTATAAGATTTTCAGATAACCAGAAATAGAGCCTAAATTCCAAATAATACTCTCCAAATCCTTTAAACGTTGCCAATGGTTCAGGCTCTTTCAGTACATTTTTATGTGCAACAGCCACACTCTGTATAATATTTAAAATTTCTTCTATATCATTATCAAGATCAACTTTAAACTCTACAATTTTTCGTCTATGCTTATCCGAAAGTGTCCAGTTGATAATCTCTTTTGAAATAAAATCAGCATTAGGAATAATAACTTCTGAACCATCAAAAGTTTTTACTGTACTTGAACGAGCTCCTATACTTTGGACACTTCCCATAGTATTTGCTATTTCTATTGTATCTCCGATCTGAATAGGTCTTTCAAAGACCATAATAATTCCGGAAATAAAATTTGCAATAATATTACGCAAACCAAAACCAATACCAACACCAAGCGCTCCAAACATCAATGCAAACTGTTGGGGTGTCACACCAAGTGATGAAAATGCAATAATTACACCAGAAATAATAATAACATAGTTAAGCGTAGTAATAATTGCTGTAGGGGCACCACGCGGTAATTTAAAACGTGCAAAAACTTCAATTTCTAAAATTGTTCGAATAAGTTTTGCCAAAACAAATGTAGCAACAAAAATAATAAGGAAATCAAAAATAGCATGCATTGAAATCGTTGTCTCACCAATAGTAATGGAAAAAGATAAAACTTCTTTTGTTGCTTTTACAAGATACGGATAAAGACTTAATTGCTGTATTACAATTAACAGCCACCATAAAATCATCCAGATTTTTACCAGATACATGGTCGTTGCTTCTATCTTTTGTGCATATTTATCAAGCATATGAGAGATAGAAGAGATTCGTCTTCTTAATATAATAACAATATAACCTGTTAAAATTACATACATAGCGTAAAAAGCCATAGATGCATAAAGAACATAGATTACACCATTTATAATTCTAAAAGAAAGTAAAACGGCACCATATATATTTGCAAACAGAGATATAAGTAAAAGAACAAAAAAGAGACTCAGTAGATATTTCCCGATTATATAAAGCGATTTTAAAGAAATAAATTGCAATACCTGCTTATATAAAAGTAGCGAAATATATATAAGTAACATCAGATTAATCAACACCATTACATAACGGCTTTGTTCCAAAAAACCAACAGTATTAAGATTTAAGATATACACAATATATATAAAGAAGAATGCATAGATATATTTATAATATTTTGCCCTTATCACACTTTGCAAAATACGGATAATAGGTATAATCATTATGAGCAATATCAATTCACCAAAACTTTTAGGTCGTTCTGGTAGAACAAAAGCTATGATTAAAACAAACAGTATAATATATGTAGAAAAAGGTCTTTTTATAAAAAAGAAAATTTTTCTTCCTACTGATGTTTTTGAGACAAAGAGTCTTTTCTTACGATAAAGATAGTAATAATAAAAGACAAACAAAGCGGTAAAAAGATCTACAATAAAAAGAGTAAGCCAATATTCACTATTAATCAAAAAATAATTTCTACTCTCCTGATACTTTTCATACAAAGAGTTCCAAACAGCATGAAAAGTATCAATAAAAGAGAAGTTTTTTTCTATCTCTATTTGAAAAAGAGATGGCTGATTTTTAAAAAAAACTTTATTTATTGTACTTTGTTCTGTCTCTTTAAGCTCTTCTGCAAGCGCATTAAGTTGTAATATATGCGAACTGATCAACTGCGAATTTGTCAAAGTTTTATCATATTTTTCTTTTAACTTTTTTTGTACTTTTTTAATACTCTTCAATACTGACTGAATGTATACAAGCAGTTCTTTTGGTGCATTATTCTCTAGTGCATTTTTATAAGTTTTTTCCCATATAATGTTCTCTTTTTCCAAAATAAGCCGATACTTATCATATTTTTTTATATTTGCATTATTAAGAGCTTCCCACTCTTGTAGCTGTTTTATCTGTGCATTCAGTTCAGAATGCATTTTTTGAAGCTGTCTGACATTTTGAGAATGAATATTTTTATAATTCTCATTTTTTAATAAACTATCTATAGATTGACAATAGGCGCCAAGAGATCCTTGCATACTTTTTACAGCATCACTCTCTTCAAACAACTCCTCCATATTTTTTAGTGCTACAATAATTTTGGCTGCTTCTTTTGTAACATCACGCATTGCAATAAACTCTTTTTCTGCTATCAAAGGGTTCTTTTGTACGGATTGAATACCTGAAGATTCTACTATTGGAGTACTTGCAAAAAGTATATAGCTAAAAAAGAAGCTGTAAAATATAATTAATATCTTCATCTGTTATTTTCAATTCTTTGATTTTTATCCTATTATTATAGCGTTTTATTATAGTATAATTACAAAAAATATTTTTAAAGAAGAAAAATGGCAAATAAACTCCACATAGTTTCACTTGGATGTACAAAAAATCTTGTTGATACAGAAGTAATGATGGGCAGACTCAAAAATTTTGAACTTACTGACAATAATGAAGATGCAGATGTTATTATAGTCAATACCTGTGGTTTCATTGATGCAGCGAAAGAAGAGTCACTCAATACGGTACTCTCTTTACATGAAGCTCGCAAAGATGATTCTCTGCTTGTTATGGCAGGTTGTCTCTCTGAACGCTATAAAGAGGAGCTTATGGAGCAGATCCCTGAAGTTGATATCTTTACGGGTGTAGGTGACTATGACAAGATAGATGAGCTTTTAGTGGAAAAAAAGAGCCGTTTTTCGGAGGAAGTCTATTTAATTGACGGAGCTGAGCGTGTTGTTACGGGTTCAAGCTATCATGCGTATATCAAACTTTCAGAAGGGTGTAATCAAACATGCTCTTTTTGTGCCATTCCAAGCTTTAAAGGAAAACTTCAGTCTCGAGATCTTGATTCTATTGCCAAAGAGGTTGAGTTACTTGTTCAAAAAGGGTATTGGGACTTCTCTTTTGTATCACAAGATTCAAGCTCTTATCTTCGAGATCAAAATGTAAAAGACGGTCTCTCTTTATTAATTGAGCGTATAGAGCTGATTGAAGGTGTAAAAAGCGCAAGAATTCTCTATCTTTATCCATCAACAACTACGATAAAACTTCTGCAAAATATAGCAAAAAGTAAAATTTTTCATAACTACTTTGATATGCCTATTCAGCATATTAATGATGATATGCTTCGTATAATGAAACGTGGTTTTGGAAAAGAGAAGACTCTTGAACTCCTCAATTTTATGCGATCACTGCCAAACTCTTTTGTAAGAACAAGCTTTATTGTCGGTCATCCGGGTGAGACAGAAGAGATGTTTGAGGAGATGTGTACTTTTGCAAATACCTTTGGTTTTGACAGAATGAATGTTTTTGCATATTCAGATGAAGAGACAACCTCTGCACATGAAATGCAAAATAAAATAGATGATGAAACACGTGCAAAACGAGCTGAAATTCTTGGAGATATTGCTGCTGCATGTACCAAGCGATCTTTAGAAAATGAAGTTGGCAAAGTTCGTCAAATTGTCATTGATTCACAAAGTGAAGAACACGAATTTTTACTCTCAGCTCGTGAACTGCTTTGGGCACCTGAGATAGATGGTGAAATCTATGTCAATGATCAAACCAATGATCAAAATCAACTCACTTTTGGTAAGGCCTATGAAGCAAAGATCACAGAACTTGTAGGTAATATCCTCACAGCAACTGTCAACAATGATAAAAACAACAACTAAAGAGTTTCTTAAAACCTCCAAAAATCTACTGGCTTTTTCGGCCGGGATTGACTCTACTGCTCTTTTTTTTCTCCTTAAAGATGCAGAAATTCCCTTTGATATAGCCATTGTCGATTATGCGCTTAGAGATCAAAGCAAAGAGGAAGTTGCATACGCTCAAGAGCTCGCAAAGCGATACCATAAAAAGTGTTTTCTTCAAAAGTCTTCAAAAATTTCAACAAATTTTGAAGCCACAGCACGAAAAATTCGCTATGCTTTTTTTGAAGAACTCATTGCGCTACATCATTACGAAAACCTTCTAACTGCCCATCACTTAGGAGATCGCCTTGAATGGTTTTTGATGCAGTTTTGCAAAGGGGCAGGATGTGTTGAACTCAGTGGTATGCAGGAGATAGAACAAAGAGAACGATACAGACTCATTCGTCCACTGCTAGATCTCGATAAAGAGGAGTTGTTATCCTATCTTGAGAACAACAACATTATCTATTTTCAAGATACTAGCAATAGTGATGAAAAATACAAGCGAAACTATTTTCGAAAACACTACACAATACCACTGCTTCAAAAATACAAAAATGGTATACAAAAAAGCTTTTATTATATAGATAAAGACAAAGAACTTCTTGTTAAAGAAGCTCTTCTCGAAAAAAGAAATGCCCTAGCCTGCTTTAAAAAAAAGAACAGTCGTTCAGATATCTATACTGTTGATAAATATTTAAAAACACAAGGGCATCTACTGACACACAAGGAAAGAAGACTTCTAGAAGAGTCGAAAAGTGTCGTTGTTGGAAGAAAATTTATTGTTACACAGATAGCAGAATATATCTGTATCGCCCCCTATATAAAAGTACAAAAACTAACAAAAACTTTTAAAGAGAAGATGAGAAAAGCCAAAATAGACCCAAAACTCAGAGCTTATTTGTCCAGTGATCCTGAAGCAGAAGCATTTTTATCATCACTGTTAGCATAAACCTTCATTGTAAAAGAGGATTTTATCATTTCCCCATCACGTAAAAATTTTATTGGAAAATTTACACCGATAATCCAATCCCCTTTGTTCAGTGCATCTAAAAAATCATAAAAATTTGTCGGTGAAGCAATATGAGAAGTTGTATTTACCTCATAAACACTAAAACCCTCTTCATCAGCAACTCTATTTATTTTAGAAATTTTCAAAGATGAAAAATTATTCTTATACTGTTTTTCAAAGCGTTCGGGAGAAAAAGGTCTCTGAAATGCTGTAATAATATTACGATTTTTACTTTGTAGGTTTTTAAATGTATCAAGCGTTTCATCATAAAAATTTTTATATTTATTATACTCTTGTTGTGCTTTTTTAAGTTCAACCCTTTTGAGCCTATACTCTTTTCCTTCCGGAATCAACAAACCAAAAGAAAAAATCAATACAAACAAAAATAAAAATATTGAAAGTAACAATATATAGATCTGATGACGAGAAATATTAATCTTCACTGTTTAACTCCTCACCTTCATCTTCATTGATATAGTTTGTTGAGACAAAACGCAACCAACCATTTTTTTGCGGATAAAAACTTGAATATGTTTTTTGAAAAATAGATCGAAGCGGTGCTTGTAACATAAAATTATATACATCCTTACTCGGTGTAATTCCATAAAGGATAAGACCATTTTCCAAAAGCTCCGCACGGGATAATGTAATACGTTCTGGCACCAAATCAAAAAGATTATTAATAGAGTCTTTAAGTACCATATTTTGTGTAAATACTTTTTCAGAGAGTGCTTTTTGTTTTTTAATATAGGCTATTTTTTGATCTAATCTGTCAATGCTATTTTGCAAATCTATACGACTTGAAACATAGTTTTGACGATCTTTAACAAACATATGATTTTTAAAAAGCAAAAAGGCATATGTTGAAAAGAGCATTATAAGTGTTATAGAAAAGAACGTAATGATTAATTGTATATCAGGAGTAAAAGGGGTCTTTTTACGAGGTTCAATATAGCTGTACTTCATAAATCAAGCTCCCTTTTCGTAAGTTCACAGATCTCGGCATCTAATTCTACACGCCGAATATAGACATTAAAAAACATCTCTTCTTCAAGATACTTTTTAAGATCACTGCTTACCCCAATTCCATCAGCAATATATATATTTTCTAAAAATTTACTCTCATATCTCTCATCTTTATAATAATGAGCAACTGAAGTTTGAATAAGAGAGAATCGTTGATAATCCTCATTGAAACGGTCTTCATTTGATTCTTCTAAAACATCCTCACTTTCTAAAAGCTCTTCTTCAACATCTTTAGAATCATCAAATTCATCAATATCTTCTAAAGAATCAAGATCTTCAATATCGCCAAAATCTTCTAATTCTATCTCATCATCATCATCTTCAACATCCATATTCTCAAGATCAATTCCTTCTTCCTCCAATCCAAGTTCCAAATCTTCCTGAATATCATTAGATAACAATATATCATCAAATTCTGAAGCTGCTTCTATATCAAGATGCTCCGCATAAAGAAGCTGTGTATTTTCAAATACTGCAAGAGAGATATAAGTCTCTTCTATCAAAACATACAGTGCAAGCTTTCCTTCATCAATTTTATCCTGAAAAAATTCATTTAAAAGAACAAAAGGTGAAAATATAAAATCCAATCCTATTTCTTTATATATTTTCTCTATTTTATAGAGTTCTGATTTAGAAGTATAGTACGTCCATTTTCTATTATAACATTTATATTTAGTATCATTCAAATCACTATAATAATAAAGACGCTTATGTTTTTCACATGTTGGTATTGCTCCTTGCACGGTTGCTCTGTCTAAAAGTGAAATATAATAATAAGGTGACTCTTTGATATAATCTTTGATAAAATCCTGCATTTTTTTATTGCACTCTTTTGTATCAAATTCAGAATGAATAGTACTGATAGAACGCTTTTTTGAAAGAGTTTCTATGTAAACAACAGTCGATGCACGTTTTACGACAATATTTACAAGAACTTTAAAGTATAAAGCTTCAAAAATTTTAGAAAGCACTACTGTTCATCCTTGCACAAAGGATGTGCTTTATTATAATT
>JAMOSE010000064.1 GCA_027063215.1 Sulfurimonas sp.
TCTATGTAAACAACAGTCGATGCACGTTTTACGACAATATTTACAAGAACTTTAAAGTATAAAGCTTCAAAAATTTTAGAAAGCACTACTGTTCATCCTTGCACAAAGGATGTGCTTTATTATAATTTTGTTGTTTCAATGCACTGCCTAATTTTGTATATATCTGTGTTGTAGCCATACAAGAGTGACCTAACAATTCACTAACATCGACTATCGGAGCACCACTGTTTAAAAGTGAAGATGCATATGAGTGACGAAGTTGGTGCGGCGTTACTTTTAGAGCAACACGACTAAAGACTTTAGTAATCATATATCTTAGACTATTTTCGCTTAATCTTTTGCCATTTTTTTCAAAAAGATATTTTTTTACCATAAAATTTGACAAATATTCATCAAGCAGTTTTTTTATATCTTCTAGAAGTGGAATATCTCTCTCTTTATTCCCTTTTCCTCTTACCCGAACCCATTCACTACTTATATTTTGCAGTTCTAACGAAGCAAGTTCTGAAATACGTAAGCCTAAACTATAAAGCATTAAAACAGCCACTTTCTCTTTTAAATCAGCCTCAGATAAAGCCTCCATAATATGTTCATGCGATATAGGTTTTGGAAGTGTTTTTGCTACTTTTATACTTTCATCAGCCTGTAAAATAATTTTTATATTTACTTCATTCAGGTAGCGTACAAAACTTCGAATAGCACTCAGTTTTTTTGAAATTGTTTTTGCATTAAGCGCTGCAATATGCAGACGATAAGGCATAAGATTGAAAATTATTTGTCCATTATCATCAATAATATCTATATATTTAAAAGCCTCTGTTAAAACTTCTTCATAACTTTTAACAGTTAGTTCAGAGTATCCTCGCTGTTTTTGCAGGTATACTAAAAACGCTACTTTTTTGTTATCTAGTAACTTTTTCAAGGATTCGCTCAAACTCTTTATAGTATTTTTGTGCCTCTGCAACCAATGCTTTATCTGTAATTACACTAGGAGCAAGTTTAACATAAGAATCAACCATAATTTCACTCATCATTTTTATTTTTGCACGATCAGCATCACTGAGTACATCTTTTGAGATAATACTATTGATCTCTTTTAAATACTTTCTTGCCTGAACTACATATTTTTGATACTTCATAGAAATTTTTGATTGTGCCATTATTGTTGAAGCCATACGATTATAAAGATCCATACTAAATGCTTCATTTGCAAGTTCATAAGCCTTTTGATAATTACCGATTTCATAATAATATTTTGCTTCAAGTGATTTTTCATACGAAGGATGAATTAAAAAATAGATCGCCATTGCAACAATCAATCCAAAAGCAATAAGCGGAAAAAATATCTTAGCTTTCATGTTGTAACAAGCCCTCTTTTACAACTTTTCTTGCCTCTTCAAGCTCTAACCCACTGAGATCTATCTCAGTACTTGCATAGTAGTGTAATGTCCCAAAAGGCTTTGGAATTCTAAACTTGTCCCAAGAGCCAAGTTGCCAAAATTTTGTCGGTTTAACCTCAACTAAAATAACCTTTGCTTTTGCCTTTTGTGCCATAATGACAATTCCATCTGCCACTTCATGGCGAGGTCCCTTTGGACCATCAGGAGTAATGCCTATATCATACCCCTCTTTAATAGTTTTGATAGCCTGAAGCAAAACACGTGCAGGATTTTTATCGGAGGATCCAACAAGTGTTCCAAGTCCAAAATATTTGATAGTTCGAGAGATAAGTTCACCGTCAAAGTGAGGCGAAATAAGTACTTTTGCATGAGGTTTTTTACGGTAGTACTTGTAAAGGCATGGGATCATTAAAAGCTCTCCATGCCAACAGGCAAATATTACCGGCTCATCAGTAATTGTATCTGGAGCATGAAAGTTCTTTTTGTTTGTCAGGTATAAAAAACGAATCAGTAACGATCCGATAAAGGGGACAAACAAAAGTGCCAAAGCACGACTTATCTTTTTAGCCAACGATCTCACCTGTGTAGATTGTACGGGCGATCTGTGTGATTTTCACATCTCGAAACTCCCCTAGAAGCTCTTCGGAACCTTTTACTTTAACTACAAGGTTATTATCTGTTCTACCAGATACATATCCGTCAGCATTTAGATCTTCAAAATAGACTTCATAGACTTTACCAAGCTGTGTTTTACTCTTTTCATCAAGTAACTCAGTATAGAGTGCCTGAAGATATGAGAGTCTCTCTGATGCAACTACAGGATCGACTACATTTTCAAAGTGTTGCGCTTCTGTTTCTGGCCGAGGAGAGTACTTAAATGAAAATATCTGATCAAATTTTACCTGTTTCATCACATCGATAGTCTCTTCAAAATCTGCATCACTCTCACCTGGAAAAGCGACGATAATATCTGTAGAGATACTCACATCTGGACACACCGCACGCAATTTATCCACACGATTTAAAAACCACTCCTTAGAGTAACCACGCTTCATATCTTTGAGTACTTTTGTACTTCCACTCTGTAGTGGCATATGCATTGATTTACAGATCTTAGGGTTGTTTGCAAACTCTTCAATAAACGCATCATCCATATGAAAAGGGTGCGGAGAAGTAAATCGAATACGCTTTAAATCTTCTATCTTTGAGAGACGACGCAAAAGTTCTGTAAAGTTTACTTTTTCATGTTCAGCCGATGAAAATCTTCGTCCGTAGTTATTAACATTTTGACCAAGTAAAAAGATCTCCTTTGCTCCGTTATCTACTGCTCTTTGAGCTTCACGTATGATTAACTCATCAGGAATAGAGATCTCCTCTCCACGTGTCTTTGGTACAATACAATAGGTACACTGCTTATCACATCCTATAGAGATATTGATGTAGGCTTTATACGGTGATGTTCTAAAATCATCAAAAGCAAATTCACTCTCATCATAGTTTATATCAATTTCTACTGCTTTTTCTTTATGCAAAACATCACGGATTTTTGAGACATTTCTTGCACCCAAAACAAAATTGACATAAGGAGCACGCTTGATGATCTCTTTTCCAAGATGAGAAGCGGTACAGCCACATACACCAATCTTTGCACCCTCTTTTTTCTTTTTATTGAAAACACCGAGTTCTGAGAAGAGTTTGGCAACAGGCTTTTCACGCACTGAACAAGTGTTGATTAAAATCAAATCAGCACTTGGCATATCATTTGTAGTTTCGTACCCCTCTTTTTCAAGAGCTGCTATCATATGCTCAGAGTCACGAGAGTTCATCGCACATCCAAGTGTTTCAATAAAAAGTTTTTTACTCATAAGAATCCCGTTTAACTCATTATGTGAACTTGGTACATATAATCATTATCTGATAATCCGTACTTTACTTCACTCATATAAAAACTTTTTCCCTGTGCTTCAAAATGATCTTGAAGTGCCAAAAGATCTTTATGAGAGTTTTCTCTGTCAAAGTAAAAAATTACACTGTCATTTTTTGCAACCTTCTCTTCAAGTTTTGCCAAATCAATCTTTTTTGGTTTTGCATCAAGATCTGTTCTTGCTAATTTTAAATCCATTCGATATATTCCTTATTCATAATTTTAAAAGTTTTGCATTATACTTTACTTCTACTAAAAAGCTGATTAAAGATGTTTTTAGCAGAATTTAAGTATAATACCGTACTTCATTAAGAAATCCCCCAAATAATTATCATTGTCAAAAGATTTCTTAAAAATTTAAGGAAATTAACTATGGAAAAAATATTAGATATCGCAGAAGCGATCGGCCATGAAAAAGGGCTTCAAGCAGAAAAAGTACTCGAAGCACTTAAAACTGCTTTTATCCAAACAGCAAAAAGAGTTATCAATCCAAACTACGCTTTTGAAGCTGTAGTTGATGAAGATACGAAAAATATAAGAGTAATACAAACAATTACAGTAGTAGCTGATGATGATAAAAGACTTCAGGATGAAGAGAGTGCTCCTGCATACATCTCTATCACAGAAGCAAGAGAGTATGACGATCAAGTAGAACTCGGAGATCAGCTCCAAATTGATCATGATCTAGAAGATTATGGAAGAACAGCAGCATCAGGTCTGCACCGTGAGATCGAGTACCACATTCAAAGACTTGTAGAAGATGAAGTCTATAACAAATACAAATCAAAAGTAGGTACACTTGTAAGCGGTCGTGTAACACGTGTCGATGCACAAAATGCTACCTATATAGAAGTAGATGAGATCCGTGCAGTCCTTCCTATGAAAAGCCGTATAAAAGGTGAAATATTTGAAGTCGGTGATCATATTAAAGCAGTTGTTCGTCGTGTAAATATGGATAAAGAGCATGGTATTCAGATAGAACTCTCACGTACATCTCCAAAATTTCTAGAAGCACTTTTAGAACTTGAAGTTCCTGAAATTGCTGATGGCACGGTTATTATCGAAAAATCTGCACGTATCCCAGGAGAGAGAGCAAAAGTAGCAGTTCTCTCAACTCACCCTCAAGTTGATGCAGTGGGCGCAACAGTCGGGGTAAAAGGTGTTCGTATCAACTCTGTAAGTGCTGAACTTATCGGTGAAAATATCGACTGTATTGAGTACACGAATATTCCTGAACTTTTTGTCTCTCGTGTTATGAGTCCGGCAATTATCTCACATGTTGAGATCGTTAAAAATGAAGAAGGTGAGAATGAAAAAGCGATCATTACTCTCCCAAGTGATCAAAAATCAAAAGCAATCGGAAAAAGCGGAATTAACATTCGTCTTGCGTCTATGCTTACAGGAATGCAAATAGAACTTGTTGAAACCGATGCCGTTACCAATGAAGATGGTGAAATCCAAGAGAAAAAAGATGGTGTTGATGCACTTGAGGCACTCTTTAATTAAACCTTTATCTCACTTTACTTGGTGAGATAAGGAATCAACTTCTATTCATATACGGATTAAGTTTAAAAAGAAGGAGATCTGCTAACATATTTCCAAGCAACGTTAAAAATGCTGTTATCATTAAAATCCCCATAATAATCGGATAATCTCGCGAAAGTGCTGAGATATAAAACAACTGTCCCATCCCCTCTATACCAAAGATCGATTCCAAAATAACACTTCCGCCTATCAGTCCAGGAAGTGACAATCCAAGGAGGGTAATGATTGGAGGCATCAAGTTTGGTAAAATATAGTAGCGCAGAAGTTCTTTATCATCTAAGCCACGCGTTCGAGCAAAATAGTAATAGTCACTCTTTAAAATTTCCAAAGTTAAGGAGCGAATATAAATAATCATACTTCCCAAACCTACAAAAATCATCACTGAAATAGGCAAAGCCAAGTGCCATGCCATATCTAAAAAATTTGCAAAACCCTCTTTAGGCTCTATGGAGTGCAAACCTGCAATAGGAAAAAGAGAGAGCTTAATAGAAAAAAAGATGATAAAAAGCAGTGCAAGATAAAACGATGGCATAGAAAATGAAAGCAGTGAAAGCTGACGGATAATATAATCTGTTTTATTTTCATAATTGAGGGCTGCTTTAATGCCAAGATAAAGAGAGAGTACAAATACAGATACAAGGGCAATAATATTCATCCAGAGTGTAACAGGCAGACGTTTAAGTATTTCACTGCTTACATCCTGACCACTGACAAAAGAGATACCAAAATGAAGTGTTATAATATTTTTCATCCAGTCAAAATACTGCTGCAACAATGGTTTATCGAGTCCATAAACAGCTTTGAGTTTTGCTACTGCCTCTTTTGTCATATTTGGATTTAATTCACCTGCTCCAAAAAAACTATTTGGTGCTGCATGAATGGCTAAAAAAGATATAATAGATATTAAAAAGAGCATAAAGAATATATAAGAGATTTTGTTTACTAATAATTTCATAAAAAATTATAACATAATTATAAAGAGGCTAACTCCCAAAAAAGGGAGATAGTTTAAAATTTAGCTTTAAATTAAGACTAGAAGTTTAAAGTTAA
>JAMOSE010000065.1 GCA_027063215.1 Sulfurimonas sp.
CTAAGATAAGTTTTCTTGCATGAAGGCTTTGGATTTTAAAAACAGTTTTAAGCATCATACCACTCACGGCATCACCAACTTCTATGGCTTTATCATAGATAATTCCATCAAAAGGAGCTTTTAAAATTGTCTTTTCATAGAGTGCCTGTTGATAAGACAGTGAAGCTTTTGCATTTTCATAGCTACTAAGCACCTTATCGTACTTACTTGCATCAATGAGCTTTTTGATTTTCTCTTGTCTTTTTAGCTCACGTGAAGCAAATTTAAGAACAATCTGCGTCTTTTGTAACATTGCTTTAATGTCATCATTATCAAGTGATGCCAAAGTTTGATCTTTATGCACTACCGAGCCGATATCCACATTGACTTTTTTTACAATCCCACTTGCAGTAAAAGCAAGGTTGGCACTTTTGTCTGCTGCGACATCAAAGGTTGCGTAAATAGCATCGATATCGTTAGCTAATAACGTAGATGCAAGCAACAATAAACTTAAAATATTTTTTTTCATTTTTTTGCCTTTTGGACAAACAAAGTAAACTTTTGTTTAATCCACATTACAACATAAAACAAAAATGGTATAAACAGCACACCTATTAGTGTGGCAGCACTCATTCCAAATACCACAGAAGTTCCTAAAATATGTCTGCTGTTGGCTCCGGCACCACTACTTAAAACAAGTGGCAGAGTTCCTAATATAAATGCCAGTGATGTCATAATAATCGGTCTAAATCTCAGTTTTGCCGCTTCCATCGTTGCATCCATCAAGGTGTAGCCTCTGTTTAATCTCTCAACTGCAAATTCTATGATTAAAATTGCATTTTTTGCACTAAGACCTATAAGCGTAATCAGTGCTACTTGATAGTATATATCTGCTTCAAGATGCATAAATTTAAGCAGATAGATACCCCCTGCAGCTCCAAATAATCCAAATGGAACAGAGAGAACAACTGCAATTGGAATACTCCAGCTCTCATAAAGTGCTGCAAGAATTAAAAACACAAAAATCATCGCATAAATCATTGTGTAATTGCTTGAATTTTTTAATTTATCCTCTTGGTATGATGTTCCAGCCCAAGAGAGTGTATAACCACTTTTTGGTAAGATTTTAGCACTTATCTCTTTGATAGCTTCCATCGCATCTCCAGAACTATGCCCCGGTGTTGCAGATCCTGTTACATATCCTGCATTAAAAAGATTAAATCTCTGAATTACACTCGCCCCTACAACTCTTTTTAGATGAACAAGTTCACTTACAGGAATCATATTTCCATTGCGTGATTTAACATAAATAGTTTTAAAATCATGAAGCGTTTTTCTAAAATCGCCAAAGGCCTCTGCATTTACATGAAATACTTTACTGTATAGATTAAAGTCATTAATATACGCTTTTCCAAAATATGCACCTACAGTATTATACAAATCAGATAAATTTACATTCATAGCTTTGACTTTTTCTCTATCTACTTTTAACATATACTGTGGTGTTCTTGTATCAAGCGTTGAGCGAACCATCATAAGTCTTGGATCTTTGTTTGCTGCAGCTACAATCTGTTTTACATAACCGTCAAGCTGATGCAGATCTCCACCTGTTCTATCTTGTATCCACATCTCAAATCCATCTGTCATACTCATACCCATAATTGGTGGTGGATTAAACGCCAACACCATAGCTTCTTTATAGGTAGAAAATTGTCCCATAAGCTGACCGGCAATCGCCATAGATGAATCATTTGGACTTTTTCTCTCATCCCAAGGTGTGAGTTTTGCAAACATAAAAGAAGCATCCGGTTTAAACGCCATTGTCATTAAATCAAGTCCGCTTACTCCTGCATCCTCACTTATACGTGGATCTTGTAGAAGTTTTTTTTCTACATCTAAAGTTGTTTTATCTGTATTACTTAACGAGGTTCCGGGCATATTATATTTAAATATCATCAATACCCCTTTATCTTCTGTTGGAACAAGTCCGGTTGGCAGTATTTTATTGATTGCAACCGTAGCGTAGATAATTATTCCATATAAAATGAGTGAAAAAACACCTATTTTTATGAAAAATTTTGCAGTTTTTGTATATTTATCTGTTGTCCAGCTAAAAAATTGATTAAATTTTCTAAGAGGCCAAATGATATTTTCTTCTCTTTTGAGTAACAGTGCAGCAAGTGCCGGAGTCAGCGTTAAAGCAACAAGCCCGGAGATAGTTACAGAGATTACAATCGTAAGTGCAAACTGCTTATAAAACTCACCGCTAAAGCCTTGCGTGAGGGCTGCTGGAATAAATACGGCACTTAAAA
>JAMOSE010000066.1 GCA_027063215.1 Sulfurimonas sp.
ACTTAACCATTTCATGGTTTATTTGATGTGCTTTTAATGCTAATGCTTTTATCTCTTTTTGATAAGGACCAAACGCTACTTCATACTCAGTATTTGTTTCAAAAAGTACTTTTTGTGTTTTATCTAACACTTCTATAAGTTCATCTTCTCCAAGAGCATTTGATACATGTTTTGAAAGCACTACTGTACCCATTGAAGGATCCATAATAGGGTCTAACATCGGTTCAGGGATCTCCTCAACATCAACCTCTTCACTTCCTATTGAACGCATTTCAATCATTAAAAGTTCTTCTTTCGTACCAGAAAGATAGAGATCAAGTGTAGAGTTTCTCAGTTGTGAAAGTGTAGGATTTAAAACAAGCTCACCATCTACTTTTGCAGCACGCACAGCAGATACACTTCTATTAATATCAATATCTGAAACAAAAAGTGCAGCTGAAGCAGCATTGAGTGCTAAAACCTGCATATCAGATTCAGCATCCGCTGAAAATACCATAATTGTGATCTGTGTCGGATGTCCAAAACCTTTTGGAAAGAGTGGGCGAAGACTTCTGTCAACTATGCGTGAAGTAAGTGTCTCAAAATCACTCGGTTTTGTTTCACGTTTAAAAAATCCACCGGGAATTTTTCCTGCTGCATATGTCTTCTCAATATACTGTACAGTCAGTGGTAAAAAATCATCCTGTACAAGTTCGGTCTCATCAATAACAACTGTTGCAAGTATTACTGTCTTGCCTGATTTTAACCATGCACTGCCGTTTGCCTGTTTTGCCACATCTCCAAAGCTATACGCTTCTTCTCTGTTTTCTAAATTTAATTTTACATCGTATGTCATCTGTTTTCCTCTAATATTTTTTCTATCACTTCATCATCAAGTCGTTCTAAACTTTTGTAATACAAATCTGTTTCTACATAATCATCAATATCATACAAAAAAAAGATATCATCTACAAACATTTCCAACACCTCAAGTACATCACTTGGAAGCACGGGTACGGCAATATAAACCGCTTTTGGTTGTTGATGAAGCACCGTTTTAAGTGCTGTCATAAATTTTGTACCGGTCTCACTTCCCTCATCAACAAGCAAAACAACCTGATTTTTCATTGATGGAAAAGGTCTGCCTTTTCGATATTGATATATATAACTAAGTATATCCTCTTCATGCTTTCTGTGTGCTTCACCGTAGATATAATCATACTGAATTTCAAAAGCATCAATAAGACTTTCATTTAAAACTATCTCTTCTGTCTCGCTGACACGTGCCACTTCACACTCTGAATTATTTGGTGCCATTATTGCTTCTAAAAAAAGAATATCCAAAGGATTCTTAAAACGTTCTTTTATATATGAGCCCAGCTGAAGTCCGCCTTTGGAAACTGCAATAATATTCCACTCCTCCTCTTTGAGTTTTTGTATCGGCATAATGTCTATAAGTTTGCTAGCTGCATCTTGACGATCATTGAGTATATTTTTATATTTTTGCATTATATGGTTCCTAATTGGTTTGAGAATTCGGCAACTTATAGGTAATAAAGGAACTGTTTTTACTTGGCTGCATCAATGGCTTGAGTACAATAGTTATATAAATATACTTATCATATATAGAAGATGACTCCCCGTTTTGTAGAAGAACCGGTCTATTGTCTTCTTTATATTTTATACCAAAATCCCAACATCTTTTCTTATACATAAATCCAAAAGCTATACTTTTTTTCTTTTTTGTCTCTAAATCATAATTATATAAAGCTGAATAGGAATAATGCCTATTATAATCATACTCAATACTTGATGTAAGGTAACTTGTATAACGCAAAGGATCACTGCTGGTTAAAGGATCAACAAAGCGATCCTTATACAGATGAGAAAAGTGCACACCAAAACCAGACTGTGCATATGATATCTTATTAAAAATTTTAGAAAATCTATTTTTATCATAATTATAAAACATATTATTGTAAAAAGAGAAGTTACTACTTATCTTATAATCAAATTCATTTTCAAGCTCTCCGTAGCGATCCGTATCTGATGAATACGATATACGTTGTGCTAAACGATGATAAAAAATTTGATTTGCTTGTTTATCATAAAGATATTGTATAAATTCAAGCTGTGCAGCATTATCAATATTTGTAATATTATAAAATTCACATCTTGCTTTATAATCTGGATTCACTATGTTTTCTAAATGGGAACAATAACTTTCATTATCAGCATAAAAACCACTTTTATCACTCCAAGCAGATTTTTTATATGTTACTCCAAAGGACATAACATGTGAAAAATTTTCATATGGTTTTGTTAGTTGTGATGAAACATTAACTGAGTGATAATTACGAGCATAATAACCATCTCGATAATCAAAAGATATTCGTGAATCCTTCCCATTAAATGCTGAGTGTTGCAAAGAAAAATTAGCCGTATAGGAAGCTGTGATATATTCATTAAAAAATGAAGATTGTAATGTTATCGGAAGATTTACATCTGTTTGTACCACTTTATTATTGATGCTTCTACTATAATTTGTACTTTTAACATCCAAAGAATATAAAAGATGATCTTTAAAAAAAGTATCCAAATAATAATGATATTGTAAAACCGGTAGTTTTTGAAGTGTATTATTATTACTCTCAACTGTCAAATCCTGATAGTATTTTAAATAGGCACCAAGATAGTAATTGTTTGTATTATAAAATACATTTACTCGAGAAAGCACTTGTGTCGCCGTTGATCTGTTTGTCGTATCATTGGAAGAAAGATTAATATAATCAACATCATTCATATGGTTGATATCTACATAAAGACCGGACTGTCCTTCAAAATTCTGCTCACTCCACAAATTTAAAAAATCACTATTGTTATATCTTATATTAAAACCATAATGAGAATCATTTTGAAGATTATTTTCTTTAAAATAGCTATTTTGTTCCTTAAAATAACCCATTTTAATATAACCCTGAGAAACTTTAGAATCAATAAAACGAAAATTCGTATAAAGCCCTACTCCACGTTTCGTTCTTATTTGTGGTAAAAATTCCAAATCCCACCAATTTGATTCAGCAACATAAATTGGTTGCTGATAATACAAACCTTCATCATTGGAATAACCAACAGAAGGTTTAAGTAATCCTGTTCTTCTGGTAGTATCAAGAGAGTAACCAAAATAGGGTGTATACAGTACCGGTATATCATATATATAAAGACGCATATTGTAAAGATTGATCCACATGGACTCTGTATCATAATCTGAAGAGGAAAACTCCATTGTCCACAGAGGATCTATGGGATCACATCCACTGACAACACCTTGAGATATATCAATTTTTTGCTGTGTTGCCTTCCCCTCATTGGCACTCATCCAAACATCAGATCTCTTTTCAAGCATATAAAAAGGTTTAAACAAACGCTCTTTTTTAGCTATATTTAATTTGGCATACTTCCCTAAAACTTTATATCTTCCCGCATGATTTGCACGAATATTGTCAAAAAGCTCCAGTTCACCTGTTTTTCTATCATATCGCGCTCTATCAGCCGTTAGGATATAATCTTTATATATTACAGAAACTCCACCTGAAGCATTGACAACATTATGTCCAGATGTTAATTTTGAAGCATAGATCTCAACTTTTTCTCCTGCAAATAGCGAAATACAAAAGAGTATAAAAATAAAAAGAAATTTATACATTGATCACTAAAGTTTTTGCAGTTTTATCATGCCATGTTTGACGAGCCGGATCCATCATTCCCCATAAAAATCCAAGATAGAAAAACATTTCACTGATCACTCGAAAAATAGCTCTATTGAACGAACATATAAAAGATGGGTTTTGCAGTGTTGCTATTTCAATAACGCGTATTTTCATAGCAATTTTACCAAGTGTTGCTCCATACTGCATCACAAAAAATGTCTGATAGACTATTTTCATTACAAGATACTCAAACATAAAGTTATTTGTAAGTATTATAATCTCTTCTACTGTTTTTGCATTTGTAAAAGAGTCTGACATTGCAATTATTAAAAGAAAAGAGAGGAGCATTTCATCAATAAAAAATGCCAATGATCTTTTTTTGATACTGGCTAACTCTAAACCTTCACGGTGTAATAGGTTTTCTATCTCCTCATTCAAAAAAGACTCCTAAAGTGCTTGGTATGCAATATCACGACGGAATTTTTTACCTGCAAAATGCACCTGACCGCAACGAAGATATGCACGATCTCTCGCTTCTTTAATGCTATCACCAAGACCGACACATACTAAAACACGTCCGCCTGTTGCATACAATTTACCATCTTCACGGCTAACTCCTGCAAAAGAGATATGTGTATATTTAGCTATCTCTTCATGGTGTACTTCATCTAAGATAATTTCTGCCGGCGTTGAAGATCCATATGGATAGTTTTCACTTGCCATTACAATACCCACTGCATACTGATCAGAAAACTCTACTTTGATCTCACCAAGACGGTTTGTTGCAGCTTTATAGAACATATCAGCTACACTTGATGTCATTAGCGGCATTAAAATCTCACACTCAGGATCACCAAAGCGAACATTAAACTCTAAAGTAATCGGTTCACCATTTACTACCATGATCCCAATAAAAAGTACACCCTCAAACGGAGCACCCTCTTTTTGCATACCATCGAGTGTCGGACGAATGATTCTATCTTTTACTTTTTGATACAACTCTTCATCAACCAAAGGTGTTGGAGCATAAGCACCCATGCCACCGGTATTTGGACCTGTATCACCGTCACCTACACGTTTGTGATCTTGAGCTGCTGGAAGCAAAATATAATCTTTTCCATCACATACGGCAAACATAGAAAGTTCATACCCATCTAAAAACTCTTCAACAATTACTTTTTTCCCTGCATCACCAAAACTTTTTCCACTGAGCATTTCAGAAATTGCTTTTTTGGCTTCATCATGGCTTTGTGCAATAATTACACCTTTTCCACCACACAAACCATCAGCTTTCACTACGATCGGTGCTTCAAGCGTATTTGTAAATTTAAAAAGCTCTTCAATAGAATCACTCTCAATATAACGTGCTGTCGGAATATTATACTTTGCAAGAAAGTTTTTCATATATACTTTAGAACCTTCAAGCTGTGCAGCTTCTTTTGATGGACCAAAAATAGTAAGTCCTTTTGCTTTAAAGATATCAACAACACCGTCAACAAGTGGTGCTTCAGGTCCTACAATTGTAAGATCGATACTGTTCTCTTGTGCAAAAGCAGCTAATTCATCATAATCTTTAATATCAAGATTTGTACCTAACTCATCAGTAGCACCATTTCCAGGTTGAAAAAAGAGCTCATGCCCCGCATTTTCATTTACAATAGCAAGTCCTATTGAGTATTCGCGTCCACCACTTCCAAGTATTAAAATCTTCATTCAATCTCCATCTTCTAAAGTAAAAAAAGTTTATTTACCTCATTTTTATGAAGTAAATAAACTTTTTTATCAAAGTATAACCCGAGTAGCCGTCACACTATTGGCTTGGTTCTAAAAGCCGAATTTGGGTGAAGAGAGAACTAGCTAACGGCGACAGTCTCATCGGCAGAGTTAACATACCTCAAGCGAGATCATCGGCACACGCTAATTCTACTTGTTCACGATATGAATATGTAGAACCCTCATATACGTGTTGACACGAACTACTCAGATTATATAAATAATTATACTCAAAATTTGCTTGAAATTATTTTAGAAACTGCTCTTTTGCTATTGCTATACAACTTTCTATACTTGTTTTGTCTGATAAAATATATTTTACCCCTTCTGGCAGTGCTTTTGCAGTTGTTTTTCCAATAACAATAATATCTTGATTTTGTAAAAATCTATGCTTTTGCAGATAACACTTTACACTCGAAGGAGAAGTAAAAATCAAAATAGCCTCATTCTTCACTTCTACTTCTTCTATTGCTTTGGAACAAGCACTCTCATAAAGGATAACTTCATCAATAAAATAGCCATCTTTTTTACAGATATCTACAAAATCAGAAGCAACAACTTTTGCACGCAAATAGAGCCATCGTTTCTCTTTTGAATACGATCGGATTTTATCTACAAGATTGTCACCATAACCACCACCAATATCTAAAATCTTGCCACCTAAATCTTCATAAGATTTTGCACTCTGCACTGAGACACAAAGTGCCGGCAGATCTATAAACTCTTCTCGTTCGTATTGTTGAAGTGCTTGGCTTACCTGCTTTGAAGTAATAATAAGATAATCATACTGAGAAAAATCAATCTCAGGTTTAAAAAAAGTAATATCGAGTGAATTGACGCTTATTGCATCGGGATGAGAAGAGATAGAAAAGAGATAAATTGGGGGATTTTTCATAAAAATTTCCTAAAAAGTTATGTAGTGGAAATTGAAAAAAGTTTGGCTTAGCTTGGAATGTTTTGAGGCTCAAGGCATAGTCAAACTATGCCGATGCCTCAATCATTTCAAGATGAGCCGAAATTTTTCTCAATTTACTCCCACTCTATTGTTGCTGGTGGTTTTGATGATATATCATATACAACACGGTTAATGCCATCAACTTCATTAATGATTCTTCTTGAGATTCTCTCTAAAAGTTCATGAGGAAGGTGTGCAAATGTTGCTGTCATTCCATCTACTGCTTCAACAACACGAACACATACAGTATTATCATAGGTACGATTATCACCCATTACACCAACAGATTTTACATTAAGCAGTACTGCAAATGCCTGCCAAGTTTTAGCATAGTAACCGCTTGCTTTAAGTTCATCAAGTAAAATAACATCTGCTTCACGTAAAAGATCAAGATCAGCAGGATTAACATCACCCATGATTCTAATCGCAAGACCCGGTCCAGGGAATGGATGACGGTTTATCATATCTGCCGGAAGCCCAAGTTCTAGTCCGATTTTACGCACTTCATCTTTAAACAGCTCACGCAAAGGCTCAATCAGTTCAAAATCCATCCAGTCAGGAAGTCCGCCGACATTATGGTGAGATTTGATAACTTCAGATGGTCCATTTACAGAGATAGACTCAATAACATCAGGATAAAGGGTCCCTTGCGCAAGGAATTTAATACCCTCATGTTTTTTTGCCTCTTGTTCAAAAACTTCGATGAAGGTATGTCCAATGATTTTACGTTTCTCTTCAGGATTTTCAACACCTTTTAAGCGATCTAAAAAGAGATCTTTTGCATCAGCAACAACCAAAGGTACTTTTAGATTTATTTTAAATACCTGTTCAACCTGCTCACGCTCACCTTTACGTAAAAGGCCATTATCTACAAATACAGGTACAAGCTGATCACCGATTGCTTCATAAAGCATTGCTGCGACAACAGAACTGTCAACACCACCGCTTAGTCCACAAAGTACTTTCCCATCACCAACCTGCTCACGGATTTTAGCAATCTGCTCTTTTAAGAAGTGCTCCATTTTCCATTTTTCAGTAACACCACAAATATTTTTTGCAAAGTTACGAAGCATCAAGTAACCCTCTTCTGAGTGTTGTACTTCCGGGTGAAACTGCATTGCATAAACACGTTTTTCATTGTTTGCAATAGCTGCATACGGAGAGTTATCTGAAGTTGCGATCACCTCAAAACCTTCAGGAAGTGTTTCTACTCTGTCAGAGTGACTCATCCATACAATACGGTGGTTGTCACAATCTTTAAAAAGAGGAGAAACATTATCTGGATATCCGACAATTTCCAGCTCTGCTTTTCCATACTCATGATGGTCACTGCGAATAACACTGCCACCAAAATCAACTGCAATTCTCTGCATTCCATAGCAGATCCCAAGAACAGGGATACCCATAGAGTAAACACCCTGATCTACTTCATAAGCATCTTCATTATATACAGAAGAAGGACCACCAGAGAGAATAATACCTTTTGGATTTTTTGCTTGAATATCTTCTATTTTTGTATGATAAGGAAGAATTTCACAGTAAATTTTGTCTTCACGAAGACGACGAGCGATAAGTTGTGTGTATTGAGAACCAAAATCTAAAACGATGATGCTAACATTTGTCATTGAAATGCCTTTTATGTCTATTATAAGTAAGTGTGAAAGGATAGCAAAATCTAGATTAAGATTTCATTTGTTAAAAGAGATAAGTTCAGAATCAGCGTTCTGAACTTATTAAAAAGAGACTTTTAGTATAGTCCCATAATTTCAAATTGTACATACCAAATAATAATAGATACAATATAACCTACTAAAATTGTCCATGCATGTTTCATATGACTTCCAAAAGTATAGATCCCACGAAGACGACCCATAACACCAACACCAGCAGCGGAACCAAAAGAGATAAGGCTTCCACCAACACCGGCTGTCATAGTAACAAGCATCCACTGATCAACTCCCATCTCAGGAGATGATTTTAAAATTGCACTCATTACAGGTACATTATCAACAATAGCAGAGAGGAAACCTACCCCAATATTTGCAGCAGTTGAGCCTATCATGCCGTAAAGATCGTGAACATACTCTAAAAATCCTAAGAAGTGCAATGCTCCAACAGCAGATAAGATACCAAAGAAGAAAAGAAGTGTATCATTTTCTACTTTTTCCATATTAATATAGATGTTAAAGCTGTGTTTGCCTCCTTTTTTCAGTGTAACAGCATAAAGTTTTAAAAGTGCTAAACCAAACATCATACCCCACATTGCAGGGAAATGGAAGAACTGATGTCCAAGAACGGCAATAATGATAGTTCCTATACCAAGATACACGACACCCATACCACCATCTTGAACTACAGGTTTTTCTTCAGTTGCAGCATTAAAAGCAGGCTCTCCTCCAGGAACAGACATTGCAAGTAAAAATGCTGTAATAAACCAACCTAAAAATGATGCAGGAAAGAGATAAAGGAAATCTACAAAAGCACCTTTTCCTGCAGTCCATGCCATAAGTGTTGTAATGTCACCAAATGGAGACCATGCACCACCAGCATTTGCTGCTACAACAATGTTAATAGCACCGGGAACCAAAAAGGCCATATTTTTCTTGTCAATCGTAAAAAGCACTGTTGAAAGGATAAGTGCTGTTGTCAGGTTATCTGCTACCGGAGAGATAAAGAAAGCCAAAAGACCTGTCAACCAAAAAAGCTTTTTATAGCTGTAGCCTTTGGATACAAGCTTATACTTCATCAGATCAAAAACACCACGCTCAATAAGTGTTTCAATATAGGTCATTGCAACAAGCAAGAAGAAGAAGATCTCTGCAATCTCCAAGATTAAATGTTCAAGCTCATCATGCAAAGGATCCGGATTCATTCCATTAATTGCAAAATAGATCCCAACCAACATAAACATAAAAGTACCGGCAAAAAGTGCCGGTTTTGCTTTATTTACCTCATATCTCTCTTCTGTTGCAATAAAATAGTATGCAACTACAAATACTGCCAAACTTAACCATCCTACCCATGTTGTGGCAAGATTTACATCCATTGCTGCATGCTGTGCAGCCTGTGCTACACCTTCAGCTACTGAGCCGTGTTCCATTATTTCTCCTCTTGAATTGTATGAACCCCTATGGATTCACTTCTGTTTAATGCCGCAAGAACGATCTCTCTTGCTGTTAATAAACGAAATTGTAATAGTTTACCAATTTTTTCTTTTAAAAGAGCATTAATTGTCTCTAAAGCATCATTTAATCCGCTTTTTGTTCGAATAATTGAGACATTTTCCCACATAATATGACGAAGTTGATTCTTTTTTATTTTATCATCTTTAAAACTCATCACCTCATCACTCACATCAAATTTTTTGAACTCTTTTAATTTGTTATCATTTAAAATATTTGTAACAGCAACTTTTGCAAACACAAGCCCTTCTAAAAGTGAATTTGATGCCAAACGATTTGCACCATGTACACGAGTTGAGGCTACCTCACCTATAGCATAGAGATTTTTTACTCCCCAAACCTGTGCATTAAGATCTGTCCTGATACCACCGATGGCATAGTGAAATGCTGGTGATATAGGGACTCTGTCTTTTGGTACTTTATATCCGAGGGCTCTGAGATTTTTATAGATATTTGGAAAACGGTGTTCAAAATACTCCTCTTCAAAATTTTCAGTATTTAAGTAAACCTCTAAACCTGTTTTCTTTTTATACTTATAGATTGATTTTGAGACAATATCTCTTGAAGCCAATTCTCCTCTTTTATCATACTCAAATAAAAAACGCTTACCGTTTTCATCCTCTATCGTTGCACCTTCACCGCGAAGTGCTTCTGTTAAGAGCATCTTTTGCGCCCCCGTAGCGTTTACAAAAACAGTTGGATGAAACTGCAACATCTCCATACGATCAAGTTCAATCCCTTTCATAACACACAAGCCCTGAATATCTGCACTGATACAGGGTGCATTTGTATGGTACTCATAAAGCGATCCAACACCGCCTGAAGCAATAATGACATCTTTTGCATAGAGGTTGTAACTTTTTCTGTTTTCAAGCACTGTTACACCATAGCACTCACCATCTTCTATAAGCAAATCAACGACACGTGCATCACTGAGCATTGCATGCGGATTATGTTCAAGTAAAAAGTGGTGCAAATATCGTCCTGTTGCATCACCGCCTGCATGTAAAATTCTCTCACAAGAGTGCGCTGCTTCTTTTGTATAAAGCAGATTCCCTTCTTCATCTCTGTCAAATTCAAAGCCGTTTTGAATCAGATCATCAATTGCCTCACGGGAGTGTTTGCTTAAAAGATTAACAGCCTCTTCATCACAAAGCCCATCACCAGCAGCCAGAGTATCTTCAATATGGAAAGGAACATCTGCCTCATCACGTGCCAGTGCAACTCCGCCTTGTGCATAGAAAGTATTACATTTAAAGGGTTGCCGCTTATTAATTAACAGTACTTTTTTATCAGCGGGCAGATTCATTGCAGCATAAAGTCCTGCTACCCCTGCACCCACAATAATTACATCATAATGAAACATTATTGACAACCTGTTTTGGATTCATTGTTCTCAAAACTCTTTTGTTTGTAGTGAAATTCAACATTTTTATCACCTTTTGGTGTGTTTTCTTCATAGTATGGCGGAGCTTTATAACCACAGGCACTCAAACTTAATAAAAAGCTTGTTATAATTGCCATATGAAAAATGCTCGTGATATTATTAACTCTCTTCAAAATCGACCTCAATTTTCTAAATTATCCCGTTTTGGGTGTATTGATGTAATACGCCACAGTTTCTCGCCACCCCTGCAAAAGATGATAAAGTTTGCTTACATCAAAAACAATACACTTTTTTTTGTACTTAATCATCCTGGTGCCAAACAAGAGTTTGATAATAATATACAAAGTATTAAAAGTGCTTTAAAGTTTGTAAAACCTAAAGAGTGCCAAGAAGCAGATATAAAAGATATAAAAGCTTTTGTTACACACACTCCAATGAAAAATGAAGATACGCAAAAACTAAACTCTACTACTGCACAGCACTATAAAGAGCGTGCAAGCGGTAACTTTACAATTACTACAAAAGATGAGAAACTTGCTTCTATCTTCAAATCCATACAAAACATTATAAAAGACAAAAATGAATCTTAAAGAGACTATTGTTCAACTGCCGACATCAGCAGGGATCTATCAATACTTTGACAAAGATGGCAAACTGCTCTATATTGGTAAAGCAAAAAATCTTGCCAACAGAGTAAAAAGCTACTGGCACTTTAGCCCTGATCTGCATCCAAATCCAAAACTCTCACAGCGAATTATTGCCATGCTCCAACAAACAACATCACTGAACTACATTGTTGTAAACTCCGAACATGATGCTTTAATCTTGGAAAATTCACTTATCAAACAGCTCAATCCAAAATATAATATCTTACTACGTGATGACAAAACCTATCCTTACATTTATATAGACAATGCACAAAAGTATCCCCGCTTTGAAATTACAAGAAAGATCATTAAAAGTGATGATATCACCTACTATGGTCCCTACAGCATCGGAGCTCGTGATATTGTAAACTCTATATATGAGATAGCAAAACTTGTACAAAAAAAAGGATGCCTCAAATCAAAAAAACTCTGTCTCTATCATCAAATAGACAAATGCCTTGGTCCATGTGCGTTGCCAGTTTCAAAAGAGCGTTATGACAAAGAGGTCAAACTTGCTACAAAACTTATAAAAAACAAAGCCCTTCTTTTAAAAGAGCTGCAAAAGAAGATGGAATTTTATGCCGAGGAGTTGCGTTTTGAAGAGGCTGCAGAGATTCGCGACAGAATGGATAAAATCAGTCGCTCAGAGATCAAAAGTGAAATAGACTTTGCAAGCAGTGAAAACTTTGATATCTTTGCAGTAGCCCATCAGGCTAAAAAAGCAGCGCTTGTGCGAATCTTTATGCGCCACGGAAAGATCATCTCCTCCTCACACGATATCATACAGATCCCTGAAGGTTTTGATGCCAATGAGATCTACTCACGTGCGCTGCTTGATTTTTACAAAGATGAAAGACCTCCTATCATTGCACCGATTCTTATTGCAGATGAGTTTGAAGATCAAGCTCTTATCAAAGAGCATCTTAGTCGTGTTTTTGGAAAAAAAGCAGAGATACTCCAGCCAAAAAGAGGCAAGAAAAAAGATCTTGTTGCACTCGCACTCTTAAATGCACAGGAGCTTCTTAAGAAAGAGACAAAAAGTGATGATGCGATACTGCAGGAGATTAAAGAGCTCTGTAATCTTCAAAAAATACCCTATCGGGTCGAAGTTTTTGACAACTCCCATATGGCAGGGGTTGCAACCGTTGGGGCAATGATTGTTTATGAAAATGCTAAATTTGACAAAAAATCCTATCGCACTTATCATCTAAAAGCACGGGATGAGTATGCACAAATGCGAGAGACACTCTCTCGTAGAGTGGAGAGTTTTTCAAAAAGTTCTCCTCCTGATCTGTGGATATTAGACGGTGGAGCAACCCTGCTAAAACTTGCATTAGAAATTTTAGACTCAAATGGTGTAAATCTGGATGTCATAGCGATATCAAAAGAGAAAGTAGATGCAAAAGCACACCGCGCAAAAGGAAAAGCAAAAGATATTATCTACACAAAAGATGACTTTTTTCGACTCAAAGAGAGTGACAAACGACTGCAATGGGTACAAAAACTTCGAGATGAAGCACACCGTTCTGCCATCACTTTTCATAAAAAAACAAAACTCAAACTCGATCAAGAGAGTAAGCTTTTAAGTTTACATGGCATTTCAGCAGCAAAAATTCAAAAACTTCTCAATCACTTTGGAACTTTTGAAGCACTCAAAACTGCTTCTTTTGATGATATAAGTGAAGTTTTAAACCAAAAAGATGCAAAAACCATCAAAAAATTTTATTACTAAGTTTTTTTTTTACTCCTTTATGATATATTTGTAATAATTTTAGTGTTGTGATCACTTTATAAGGTTTTTTAATGAACAATATTACCCCGATTGATGAAGAATATATTTTTGATAGTTCTGTGATTATTAGCCAAACAGATTTGCAAGGCATAATCACCTATACAAATAGAGCATTTTGTAAAGTTTCTGGCTATGACAATAGTGAACTTGTCGGTCAGCCACACAATATGATTCGACACCCTGATATGCCAAAAGTAGTCTTTGAAAAGATGTGGAGTACTATTCAAAGCGGACAGGCATGGAATGGGCTTATTAAAAATTTACGCAAAGACGGCCACTATTATTGGCTAGATACAGAAATCCTTCCTGTTAAAAATCACAATAATACTATCACAGGCTATATTGCAGCATACAAGTCTGCTTCTCACAAAGATATTCAAGAGAGTGAAGAGAACTATAAAAAAATGCTTCAGCTCGAAAATTAAGAAAGGGAATCAAATGTTAATTTATAATTTTCAAAAAGAGTTTTTAGGGATTGATGAAAAAGACTTAAAGACCTTTGGCTTTAACTCTCTTGAAGAGTTAAGAAGAGAAGTAAGAGATTTTGCCGATCTATTTATTAAAACTCCTGGCTATATTCATAATTTTCAACATATACATTGGATCGATTTTGTCCAGTACTCCGATGATGCACAAACAGCGAAAGTCTTAATAAACATAAATTCTAAAACTTTTAGTGCAAACTTAAAAATAACAACGCTTTATCTTATTGA
>JAMOSE010000067.1 GCA_027063215.1 Sulfurimonas sp.
ATGTAGATTTAGTCGGAGAATTCAGTATCACATCTCAAATTGACAAAACAACAACAGATGCTTATGAGGGCATTCATTTAAAATATTTTTTAAAAGGGTTGGGGTTTGATGAATTTAATCTAGAACTCATTCCTCAAAACAGTTCGCTTAATATCTTTAAAGATATCATCAAACACTACAACAAAGCGACTCCAAATGGTTTTGAAATACAACAGGAATATAGTTATGCTATCGTAGCAAGCCAGGACTTCACCCTTCCCTCTCAAAGCATACACTGCTTCTCTCCACAAAAAAACAGATACTACACCCTAAAGACAAAAGAGTACAAAATTCATGTAAATCCAATGAATAAAGAGATACTTCTTGATAAAGACGAGTACCCATCTGAGCCTCTTTTCTATGAAAAAGTACAAAACTTCTTTCTTTATGTTTTAATTTTTCTAGCAGGTTTTATAAGTGCAAAAATTCTCCATAGAGAAAAGAAAAAAACTACAAAGAGTGCCTTTGAAGATATTGACAATACAACAGATGCAAAAGAGTTACTCTTTTTACTTACCAACAAGTATCAAGACCAAAAAGAGTTCTATCCTCTTCATCACAAACTTGAAGATATCGTCTATAATACAAAGAGTACTTATAAATTTCAACAGATAAAAAAAGAGCTTGCAAAGATTATAAAGGGATTAAAAAGATAGAAGTGATGTAAAAAGTCTTAGCAAGAAGCAGATACTTCAGCTAAGTATCTTTTCTTGCAAAAACTATTTAAAATTAAGTAAAGAACTCTGTATAAACTTTATCAAGATAACGTTTTGCGGAATCTGCTTTTTTGATCTTTTCATCAAAGATAGGCTTTGAAGAAGGATATCTCTCACTGTAGTCACGATAGAGATCACACTTCATATCGATATGCTCTTTAAAAACACGTATAACCTCCTGCATATCCTCTGGAGTTCCTACCCACTGCATAAACTTCTTGAACATACGCTCACGCACATCTAAAGCAAACGATTCACCCAGTGTAGAAGCAAGTGTTTTTAAATCCCAGCGTGAGAGGTAGATACCACTCTTAACCGGTGGCATAATCTCAGTATAGATTGCAGCTAAGTAGTCTGGATACTCTTCACGTGACTCCTCATCAAGCTCACACCCCTCGGCACACTCTTCAAGGAGCATATTTCTTTTTTGCAGCGCTTCAAACTCATTTCGTAAATCATTTAAATCATTGATATCCATTATTTACTCCCTGCCAGATAGTCATAGTCTCTCTTTTTAAGCTCACTAAGGTATTCAAAATCACTCAAGATAAACTCTAAAGCAAAGTCAGCCAGATCATAATAAAATGCCGTACCTGCTTCATTTTTCATATTAAGTAAAAACATCGGAGCCCACTCTAAAATATGATCTTTTAAAAAGCCATACTCTATCTGCGCTATCTCTTTTGCTATCTGCATATTGCCATCTTCCATGGCTTTGAGCTCGGCTTTTGCAAGCTCATACATAAACTCAAGCTCTATAGCGATATGATCAGCTGCCATTACACGCGCCTTATCAAGGGCTACATTAAATTCAAAAGCATTAAATATCGCCTGAACCGGGTTGTCTCCACCTGTCTCCATCATCTGATCTTCCCGTGTATAAAAAGATTCATACGGAATAAGATGCAGTAATAGCAGGTTTGTAAAGTCAACATTGAGATATTTCTCAATCAAATCTTTATTACTATATTGTTCTCTTTTTTCCCATGATTCAAATGTTGGGAAAAAAGACAACATATTTTCATCTTTGAGTATCAACTCTAGCATCTCTTCATCAACTTCACTCATTAAAAGTCGTGAGAGTAGCGCATAGATATTTATACGAGCAATCTGCTGCGTGAGGATATTTTCTTGCATTTACAATGTACCTTTTGGATTATCTTTTGTATGTAGTATATTAAAGCCACACTTGAAGTGGGCTTTAATAAAGAACTTACGCTTTAATATGAACTTCGTAAGCTTTTTTAGAGAGAGGAACCGCTGGACGTTTGATAAACCATGGACGTCTCTCTGTATCGTTGTGATCAAGTGGGCGAGTCAGTTGATCTCTCCACGCTTGATAAACTTTAAAGTTGTTTGCATAATTAACAACGATATCACCAATCTTATCATCTGCCTGCGCTTTTTCGATGATAACTTTTAGGTGCCATGCATGGTTACCTGCAATAGGGTCTGGATGTGAAGGAGCCACAGCATTTTGCCATGAACCACTTAGTCCATCCCACCAGAT
>JAMOSE010000068.1 GCA_027063215.1 Sulfurimonas sp.
TTACGGCTGATTTGGGTTTACCAGTTTAATGATTATATGCCTTTTTATTTTAATGGGCAGTTTATGATCAATACAAATGATGGGTATTATTGGGCTGAAGGAGCAAGAGATTTACTCTCTGGAACAACTACAAATCCTGATGCTAAAGAGTATTTTGATAAGTTCCATCAATATCATGATCTCTCTCCTGTTCATTCAGCAACTTCTCAATTAACTGCCTGGTTTGCTAAAATTTTACCTTTTTCTTTTGAATCTATTATTTTTTATATGCCGGTATTTTTAAGTTCATTGCTTGTAATTCCTATCATTTTGATTGCAAAAGCATTAAAAAATTTGGAGATGGGGCTTATTGCAGCACTTTTAGCTTCTGTAGCATGGAGTTATTATAACCGTACAATGGCTGGGTATTATGATACGGATATGCTCAATATCGTATTGCCGATGTTTTTGCTTTGGTCTATTATCTGGGCTGTACAGACAAATAAAAATATCTATCTTCTTATAACAGCTATAGATATTTTAATCTATCGATGGTGGTATCCACAGTCATATTCTTTAGAGTTTTCATTTTTTGGCTTGATACTGGCGTATGCATTGCTATTTGATCGAAAAAATCTTTTTAATTATAAACTGCTTGCCATTATGTTGTTTGCTATGATGTATGTTGATGGATTCTTACGTCTTGGTCTTGTTATTGTAGCTTATATCTTTTTGCAGAATAAAAAATATGATAAGTATATTTTTTATATTTTAGCTGCTGCTGTAGCTGGATTTTTGTTCTCAGGTGGATTGTCTCCAATCTGGGGGCAGTTAAAAAACTATGTATTTAGAGATACTATCAATGTTGCTGATAAAGGTCTTGGGCTTCACTTCTTTACTGTTATGCAAACCATACGTGAGGCAGGACATATTCCATTTGAAACATTTGCAAATCGTATCAGTGGGCATACTGTTACATTTTTGATTGCACTTGCAGGGTATATTTATTTGCTCTATAAGCACCGCATTATGCTCTTTTCGCTTCCACTGCTTGGACTGGGTTTTTTAGCCTATGTTGGAGGTTTGCGTTTTACTATCTATGCAGTACCTGTTTTAGCTTTTGGTATAGCATATCTTATCACGGAGATTGCGCGAATAATGCCGACTACAAAGCTGAAATATCTCAGTATGACAGCATTTACGCTTGCCATTTTATTTCCAAATTATAAGCATATAGAAGCTTATAAAGTACCGACTGTTTTTAATGCTAATGAGGTTCAAGTATTGCATGATTTAGGCAAAAAAGCAGAGAGAGAAGATTATGTCATCTCTTGGTGGGATTATGGTTATCCTATCCGTTATTATGCAGATGTAAAGACTTTGGCTGATGGTGGAAAGCACAGCGGGTCTGTGAATTTTCCTGTAAGTTTTATGCTTACGCATACACAAGAAGAAGCAGCAAAGATGGCACGTCTTGATGTTGAATATACAGAAAAGACTTATGCTTTTAGAGATGCCCATAAAGAGGAGATTGAAGATAAAAATCTGACAATTTTTTCCAATATTGAGCAGATGACAAAAGAGTATGGTTTTAAAAACACAAATGATTTCCTTGCAACACTCAAGTCTGATATAAAATTGCCTCAAAAAACACGAGATATTTATTTTTATTTGCCATTTCGTATGATAAATATCTATCCAACGGTTACACTTTTTTCCAATATTAACCTGATGAATGGAAGACAAGGCAGACAGCCATTTTTCTATGTTGCTAGAAATTTTAAAGATTTAGGACAAAAGATCCAGCTTGGATCCAATATCTTTTTAGATAAAAGAACACTGAAGTTGACAATTGGCAATCAAACAACGCCAATTCGAAGATTTGTAAAAACAGAATATACAAAAGATATGAAGTTGCATAAAACTATACAGCCGGTAAACTTTTCATCAGATATTTCAGTGATATATATGAAAAATTACAATACAATATTAATTATTGATGAAAAAACATATAATTCACTCTATATACAGTTAATGGTACTTGAAAATTATGATAAAAAACTCTTTGAACCTGTTGTTTTATCACCAAGTGCTAAAGTTTATAAATTAAAAATATAAGGAAATAGTAATGCCAAAAATTAATAAATGTCTCTTCCCAGCAGCAGGATATGGAACTCGTTTTCTACCTGCTACAAAAGCAATTCCAAAAGAGATGTTACCCGTTCTTACAAAGCCACTCTTGCAGTATGGTGTAGAAGAGGCCATTGAAGCAGGTATT
>JAMOSE010000069.1 GCA_027063215.1 Sulfurimonas sp.
TAAAATACCTATGGCAAATATATTTGCATACTCTTGTGTATGCATCTCCATCATCATAGAAGCATAGGTACCAAAAGTTTTTGCAACCATCGCAATGGCAACTATGGCAGAAAGATAAAATAAAACAGCTACTGAGCCCGAAAAGACACCTTCTCCGTAACACTGCACTAAATATTCTACAATGCCGCCTCGGCTTGGATAGGCAGTTGCCAGTTTTGCCAGAGAGTACCCACTCAGCAGTGCTATAATACCACCAAGTATAAAAGAGATCCATACAAGATTTCCAGCAATTGCTCCCGCTTCACCAAGCAGTACAAAAATCCCTGCACCTACCATAGAGCCAATTCCTAAAAAGACAGCACTCCAAAGTCCAAATGCTTTTTCTTTTTGCATTTTATTTACTCATCTTTTTGAAAATTGAACCTGTAACAAGTAGTGAAATACCATCAAAAAAGAGACTGAACCCTACGAGTAAACCTATAAGGTAGAGTGATGTAAACGGCCATCCGACAATAAATAAAATACCAATAATCATTGAAAATATTGCATTGACCAGCCACCAAACCCATCCGCTTGCAGGGCGCATGGTCATAGCGAGTGAAAAACTTGCAAAAGAATCCATAAAAAAGTAAATTGCAAAAAGCAGACCGACTGTTCCTACCCCCGTCATCGGATAAAATATCATCAAAAATCCAACACCTATAAGTATAAAACTTTTTAACCATCCAAGATAGTCTGTTTTGTCACTTATATAGGTAAAATATCCAGCCATAAAGCCACCAAATACCATAAGCCATGCAACAAAAGTCACTGTTGCAACAGTCATAACCGCAGGATAGATAATACCAACCAGACCTAATATAATAAAAACTACACCTGTAATTTTTGAATATTTACTAAACTTTTCAAACAAATCTTCGTCTATGGGATATTTCCACATAATACATCCTTTTTAATAATCTAACTTCTGCAAGTATAGTACGATAAAAATAATGAAATTGCTATTTATGTTGCATTTATTCGTAAATAATGAAAGATTGGATAAAATTGCACAATTATGTATTAGAAATCTAATACAAAGGATAGTAAATTGCAAGCAAAAATAGAGACAGTAAAAACACTCCTTGATGCACTTCCGTTTATCAGAGAGTTTAGAAAAGAGATAGTAGTTATCAAATATGGTGGATCAGCACAGACGTCTCCAGAGTTAAAAGAGAAGTTTGCTGAAGATATTTTATTGATGCATTTAGTTGGCATTAAACCTGTTATTGTGCATGGTGGCGGGAAAAAGATCACAGATATGCTTGATGCTTTAAAGATTGAGACAAATTTTATTGATGGTCAGCGTGTAACAACAAAAGAGACGATGCGTATTGTTGAGATGATACTCAGTGGTGAGATAAATAAAGAGATTGTTTCACTTTTAAACTCCTATGAGGCAAAAGCGATAGGAATCAGTGGAAAAGATGCTCATTTTATTACGGCACATCCTAAAGATTTTGAGAAGTGGGGATATACAGGAAATATTAACAATGTAAAATCTGATGTAGTCTTAAACCTTGTAAAAGATGGTTTTATTCCGGTTATTGCACCCATTGCAGCAGGTGAGTCTATGGGGCATCCCGGTTATAATATCAATGCAGATCTTTGTGCTTCGTATGTTGCAAAATCAATAGGGGCAAATAAAATTATCTTTTTAACAGATACACCGGGTGTACTTGATAATGATAAAAATCTGCTTTCCTCATTGACAAAAGAGGATGTAGAAAAACTTAAAAATGACGGAACTATTCATGGTGGTATGGTTCCAAAAGTAGATGCTTGTCTAGAAGCTGTTAATGGTGGTGTAGCTAAAGCACATATCATTGACGGACGTGTAGAACACTCAATGTTACTTGAACTTTTTACATCAGAGGGTGTAGGCACACAAATCGTTAAGTAAATTTTGTTATAATCGCCTCAAATTTTAAGAAAAAAAGGAAAAGTATGGCAAATTATGCAGCACTTTTTGAAGATGAAGATGATATCTTTGGAGGTTCTCCAAAGTCTAAATTTATGGATGTTGTTTTTAATGCAAACAATGATATTGTAAGAGCAGAGCTTGAGAAAATGATAGAAAAAATGGCTACCATGGAAGCAATGCTTGAAGAACAATATGGTGAAAATTTGGATCGTGCGATTGAACAATACAAATTTGAACATCAAGATGAATGTAACAATATTCTAAAAAGTATCTATATTGAAGTGATGGGAACGATCCTCTCTCAAAGTGAATAGATAGAGTGCTGAGTGTTTTACAAGTTTTTTTGCTACTGTTTTTTTTAAACAGTGCTACTTTTGCCAATGATTTTAGAGAAGTTTTTAAATTTTCTCTCAAAAAGGATGAGCAAAAGAAAATTCTTGTAAAATACAATAACAAAAAGAAAGCGTTTATCTTCCGATGGACGCTTTATATAAATGATGGACTTGTGACACTCTACAAATATGACGGTTGTGTAGCACAAAATGTCCTTTATCTAAATCATAAAAATCAATCTCTTCGTATTACGTTGAGAAGCAGTGGGCAAGATTATTATAATCCTCCCTATTTCCTGCTTAAATTTAAAGAGTTTGATTTGAAAAAGAAAAAAGCAAAGTTTGAACTTTATCTGTATGATGATAAGATGCAGATAAGGTTGAAATTTTTAAAAAATAAAAATTAGAAGAGAGTTATGCAAAGAGTAGAAGAGCAGTTAACAAGGTTGATAGATGATGTAGACTATGATGAGGTAACTCGTCTTTTTAATAAATTGAGTGGTGGGAAACGATTACGTGCCAAGTTGATTTTAAAGATTGCCAAAGATCAAAAAGATGCATCGCTTTTGGCTGCTATTGTTGAGCTTATTCATGCGGCATCTCTGCTGCATGATGATGTGATTGATGATGCAGATACGCGTCGAGGTGTGGCATCTGTTAATGCAACTGACGGCAGTAAAGTGGCTGTTATGCTTGGTGATATTCTTTATTCAAAAGCTTTTACAGAGCTTGTTGCATTTGATAAAGCAGTAGCACAGACGATCGCTGCATCTGTTACAGCACTCTCAAAAGGTGAGATGATGGATGTTCAGATGGCAGAGGCGTTTAACGCTGATGAAAAAGCCTATCTTGATATGCTCTATCTTAAAACGGCAACACTTATTGAAGCAGCGGCAAAAGCTGCAGCACTCCTCTCAGGAAAAGATGCTCTCTCTTATGCACTCTATGGTAAAAATCTTGGGCTCTCATTTCAGATAATTGATGATATTTTAGATATTACAGCAGATGAAGCAACACTTGGAAAACCTGCAATGAATGACTTTGTAGAGGGGAAATGTACACTGCCGTATATCTATCTCTATGAAGCACTTGATACTGAAGAAAAGGAGCGTCTCAAAGCTGCTCATGGCAAAAAAATTGATGCTGCAGAGACTGCATGGATTAAAGCAAAAATGAATGAACATAAAACGATTGAGAAATCTTTTGCTTTGGCGGTGAAGCTTTCCAATGAAGCCAAAGAGGCACTCCACGAAGATGCAGAGCTTGTCGGCATTTTAGATACTATGATACAAAGAAGTTACTAATGCACTATTTAACAGTCAGTTTATCCCATAAAAACAGCGATATAGCCACACGAGAAAAATTTACCTATACAGATAAAGAAAAAGAGGGATGCCTAAAACGTCTTGTTCAATCCCCCTCTATCAGTGAGGCGATGCTTTTGGCAACCTGTAACAGAATGGAGATCTATGTCTGTTGCAGCGATATTGATGATGCGCTCAACCATATTATGACACTGCTTACTTTTAAAGGCGGACTCTCTGCAGAGTATTTGAAAGAGACAGCAGAAATTGTTGATGACAGTAGTGCTATTCACCATCTTTTTGCAGTGGCAAGCTCTATTGATTCTATGGTTGTCGGTGAGACACAGATTGCAGGTCAGTTAAAAGATGCCTACCGTTTTGCACATGAAAGGGGATATGCTGATAAGAAACTCTCACGAGCTCTTTCGCATGCTTTTAAATGTGCAGCAAAAGTCAGAAATCATACTGATATCTCTTCAAAACCGGTCTCTGTTGCTTCTGTTGCAATAGGACAGATTAAGACAAAAGTAGATGATCTACATACAAAAAAAGCACTTGTGATCGGTGTTGGTGAGATGAGTGAGATTTGTGCAAAGCATTTGATCTCTGATGGAGTTGATACTTATATAACAAACAGAACAAAGCAAAAAGCTGAAACTTTAGCTACTGAGTGTCATGCCAAAGTATATGAATTTGGGGATCTGCATAAGGCTGTGAATGAGTTTGATATTATCTTTACAGCAACAAGTGCAAACTATCCTATTATTACTAACGATCTGATTGAAGATGTAGATTTTAAAAGATTTTGGTTTGATTTGGCAATCCCAAGAGATATTGATTTGACACCACGAGAGGATATCTATCTTTTTGTTGTTGATGATATTCAAGAGATAGTATCTTCCAATCGTGCACAAAGAGAGCAGTATGTACGTCAGGCTCATGGAATTGTCGGGCGTAGTGTTGTTGAGTTTTTTGAGTGGTTGGATGCCTTGAATGTTGAGCCAATTATCAAAGAGATCTATAAAAAAGCAGATCAAGCAGTAGAGACAGAGATGCAAAGAGCATTAAAAAAAGGTTTTTTGCCAAAAGAGTATGAATTTGAAGCTAAAAAGATGGCACAGCAGGCAATGAAGCGATTTTTGCATGATATGACAAAGAGTATGCGTGAAGCATCCCATGAGGCAAAGAGCGATACAGTAACGGGAGCTATGCAGTATATCTTAAATGATGAGCATGACAATATTCCGGATCAATATAAACACCATTTAAAAAAGGATTAGATTTTGAGAAGAACAAAAGCATTTATTCCAACAACAAAAGAGGCTCCAAATGATGCCTCCCTGCCGAGTCATATTTTTCTTGCACGTGCAGGTTTTATTTCTCAGGTAGCAGCAGGTCTTTATAACTATATGCCACTGGCAAAAAGAGTTATCAAAAAGATAGAAAATATCATTAATGAAGAGATGACAGCTGTTGGTGCACAGGAAGTTGAACTCTCTTTTGTAACACCGGCTGATCTTTGGGCTGAGAGTGGAAGAATTGAGAAGTTTGGAAAAGAGCTTTTACGTTTTAAAGACAGAAAAAACAACCTTTTTGTACTTGGTCCTACACATGAAGAGATGATGGTTGACCTTGTTCGCAACCGTGTGACATCGTATAAAAATCTACCGCTTAATCTCTACCAGATCAAGACAAAGTTTCGTGATGAGGCACGTCCGAGATTTGGACTTATGCGTGGACGTGAATTTATTATGAAAGATGGTTACAGTTTTCATGCAACAACAGCAGATCTTGATCGTGAATTTGATGCAATGGAAGCGGCATACAAAAAGATCCTTGCTCGTCTTGGACTTGATTTTAGAGTGGTAGAAGCAGACAGCGGTGCTATTGGCGGATCAGGTTCAAAAGAGCTTATGGTTTTAGCGGACAGTGGAGAAGATACAATAGCAGTCTGTTCAAAATGTGAATATGGTGCAAATATTGAAGCTGCAAAACGCTCAAAAAGAAAAGTAATTCCGGAGGCTCCTGAAGCTGAGTTTAATAAGTTTTTAACACCAGATACAAAAACTATTGAAGCGTTGGCAACTTCTTTCAATGTGGATCCTTATTATACTGTAAAATGTATAGCAAAACGTGTTGTTTATGAAGATGAGAGTGAAATTGTTCTTTTCTTTGTGCGAGGTTGTGATAATCTCCAAGAGGTAAAAGCGCTCAATGCAACAGAGGCACTGGATATTGTTGATGTAACAGAAGAAGAACTTGCTGAGATAGGACTTATTCCTGGTTTTATCGGGCCACTGGATCAAGACAAAGCAAAACATGTTATAGATGTTGATTTAAAAGATGCTGCAAATATGATCTGTGGTGCTAATGAGCAAGATTATCATTTTATCGGTGTAGATCTGGGCATTTTAAGTGATGTCGCTTACTTTGCTGATATTGCAGAGGTCAATGAGGGTGATATCTGTCCGCATTGTGATGGTGAACTCTCTTTTACAAAAGGGATTGAAGTCGGACATATCTTTAAACTGGGAACTACTTACTCGGAGGCACTTAAAGCGGAATTTTTAGATGAAAACGGAAAAGCGCAACCTTTTATTATGGGTACTTATGGAATGGGTGTGAGTCGTTTGGTTGCAGCAGTTGTTGAACAGCATCACGATGAAAACGGCTGTAAATGGACAAAAGCAACAGCTCCATATATGGTAAACATTATGATCAGCAACATTAAAGATGAAGCACAGGTAGAGCTTGGTGAAAAGCTTTACGGACAGCTGCAAGAATCTGGTGTAGAGGTAATGCTTGATGACAGAAAAGAACGTTTTGGTTTTAAAATGAAAGATGCAGAGCTTATTGGTTTTCCATATACGGTTATTATCGGTAAAGAACTTGTAAATGGTTCTGTTCAAGTGTATGACCGAATGACAACAGAGAAGCTGCTTGTACCTGCAGATGATATCTATACAAAAATAATGGAGCTTTTATAAGATGCTCTATTTTATAGTTTATCTGTTTTTAGAAGTTTTAGTCTCTGTAAATATCTCTTCTGCTATAGGTGGATTGGCTACTTTTTTTGAGATACTTATAAGTGCTTTTATCGGTATTTCGATTTTAGTGAATTTCCGTACAACACTTGCTGAAAATATGCGTGCTGTATCATTAAGTTGTATTGATCTAGAAGAGTTCCAAAGATTAAATGTTTTTACACTGATCGGTGCAATTTTACTTATTTTACCTGGATTTTTAACAGATATTATTGGGATTTTACTACAATTTAGTGTGATAACGAGTATGATCGTTAACCGTTATAATGTAAAATCAAGAAGTTGTAACACTCCGTTTGAGGGTGATAATATAAATTATAAAAAGGATGATGATGTCATTGATGTTGAAATTATTGAGCACGACACTACTCTTAAGTAGTTTTGTATATGCTGATAGTGTAAGTGATAAGGTAGAAGATTTTTTAGATGATAAATTTATGGAAAATTCAAGACTCAAAAATGTTGATGTAAAGGTCTCTGATGTAGTTCCATTGAAAAAGTTAAAAGGTTGGAATGCCTATATCATAGATGCTGAGGCTTCTCTAAAATCGCAGCCTAAAAAAGTAATCAAACAAAGAATGATTTGGTTTTCAAATGGTCAGGTTATTACAAAAGATCTGACGGATATGCAAACAGGTGAGAGTTTGAGTGATATAGTAAAACCTGCATTTAAAGATGCATACTATACAAAAGAGAATCTTATATGTGGAAATGTTGATGCAAAACACAAAGTAGCTATTTTTTCTGATCCTCTCTGTCCATTTTGTAAAAGTTTTGTTCCTGATGCTTTAAAATATATGAAAAAATATCCTGAAAAATTTGCAGTCTATTATTATCATTTTCCACTAGAACGAATCCACCCTGCATCTGTTCCTTTAGTAAAAGCTGCAGTAGCAGCAGAATTACAGGGCAATAAAGATGTTGTTGAAAAATTATACAAAGTAAAGATCAATCCTAGAGAAAAAAATGAAAAGAAAATTTTACAAGCTTTTAATAGTACTGTAGGAACAAAATTAACAGTAGCCGATTTAAAAGAAGCAACCATAGCAAGACAGTTAAAACATGATAGAGATATTGCAAATGCTGTTATGGTTGCTGGAACACCAACAGTTTTTCTTGATGGAAAAGTAGATAAAACAAAACAAAAATATAAAAAAGTAAAATAGATGAAAAAATTAAGAATTGCAACACGTGTTTCTGATCTTGCACTTTGGCAGGCATATCATGTCAAAGCAAGAGTTGAAGCAGCGTATCCTGAGATCGAAGTAGAGCTCAACAAGATAGTCAGTAATGGTGATAAAGTCTTAGATAAACCACTTGCCCTGATTGGCGGAAAAGGACACTTTACAAAAGAGCTTGAAGATGCAATGCTTGCGGGTGAAGCGGATATGGCTGTGCACTCCCTAAAAGATGTGCCGACCTATATTCCAGAAGGTTTGGAACTTACGGCCATTACTGAGCGTCAGGATCAAAGCGATGTTTTTCTTTCTCATAGCTATACTTCTTTGGCAGATCTACCACAGGGTGCAGTAGTAGGTACGACAAGTCTTCGTCGTCGTATGCAACTCTTAAAAGTACGACCAGATTTAAAGCTTAAAGATCTTCGTGGTAATGTAAATACTCGTCTGCGAAAACTGAAAGAGGGTCAGTACGATGCAATTATTTTGGCATTTATCGGTTTAAATCGTTTGGATCTTTTAAAAGATATTCCGCACGTAGAAAAACTCTCTTTAGATATGATGATTCCTCCTATGGGGCAGGCTGCTCTTGGTATTGAGATCGTGCAAGGTAATGAAAAACTTCGTGAAATTGCTATGATGCTTAATGATGAGACAACATATCTCTGTACGCAGATAGAGCGTGATTTTATCGCAAAAATAGGAGCAGGCTGTTCAGCTCCGGTTGCCTGTAATGCTGTAAAAGAGGGTGACAATATTGTTTTTCGTACAATGCTAGGGTATCCTGATGCCTCAAAAATTATGCAAGAACGTGCTGTAGTAGGAGTGGATGAGAGTCAAAACTTAGGTGTTACCATGGCAGAGCTTATGATACAAAACGGAGCACTGGAGCTTTTAGAAGAGGCTGAAAAAACAGCATTTAAAGATGAAATGCCACAAAGGTTATAGCAGTGAAAAAGACAATTGAACTTTTACAAAACAGTGATGAATTAAAAAGAATTGACACAGAGCTTGATATCTATCTTGAGATCCCGCATATTGCCTATGCAGAGGTAAAGAAAAAAGATGGCGGCAAGGCTCTGCTTTTTACAAATGTTGTGGATAAAAAAAGTGGTAAAAAGTTTGAAGAGCCGGTACTGATGAATGTATTTGGTTCATACAGACGTTGTGAACTGCTTTTTGGCAGAACAATAGAGTCTGTTGCTGATGAGATCACAAAACTGCTCCATATGAAACCACCATCCGGTCTCAAAGAAAAAATCACACTTGCAACTGAACTCTTTTCACTCAAAAATATCTTCCCAAAACGTCTTGATTGTGAGGGAGAGTGTCAGGAAATCCAATATCTTGATAGAGATATAGATCTTTATAAGATGCCGGTTTTGACAACGTGGGAACAAGATGGCGGACCATTTATCACAATGGGGCAGGTCTATACACAATCACTTGATGGAAATATGGTAAATCTTGGAATGTACAGACTGCAGGTCTATGATAAAAATCATTTGGGAATGCACTGGCAGATCCATAAAGACTCTTCACACTTTTTTGATCAGTATCAAAAAGCGGGGAAAAAGATGCCGGTCTCTATTGCAATTGGTGGCGATCCGCTCTATACATGGTGCGCAACAGCACCGCTTCCGTATGGTGTTAATGAGCTTTTGATGTATGGTCTTATTACAAAAAAACCGGCACAGCTTGTAAAATCACTTACGACACCGCTTTATATTCCAAAAGATGTTGATTATGTTATTGAGGGATGGGTTGATCCAAGTGAGATGAGAATAGAGGGTCCTTTTGGGGATCATACAGGATATTACACTTTAGAAGAACCATATCCTGTAATGAAAGTATCTGCGATCACAATGAAAAAAGATCGTACTTTCTTGGCAACTGTTGTTGGAAAACCGCCTTTGGAAGATAAGTATATGGGTTGGGCTACAGGAAAGATTTTCTTCCCGCTGCTCAAAACTACAACACCGGATCTGCTTGATTATCATATGCCTGAAAATGCAGGTTTTCACAATCTGATTTTGGCTAAGATGCAGCCACTCTATAAAGGGCATGCAAAACAGTTTATGCACGCATTTTGGGGTGCAGGACAGATGAGTTTTGTAAAGCATGCCATTTTTGTTGATGAAAAAGCACCCTTGCTTGAAGATTATGAGGCATTTACAAGTTATGTTCTTGATAGATTTACACCAAAATCTATGTTTATAACAGAGGGAATTCTCGATGCTCTTGATCACTCTTCTCCTGAGACACTTGTAGGTGGTAAACTCGGTATTGATGCAACCGTTGTCAATGAAGCAAAAGCACCAGAACTTTTAGAAGATAGTACGCTTTTAGAGAAGGTTAAAAAACTTGTAGATGATGCTGTAAATGTGCATCAGTATATGAAAGACACAAACAATCCTATCACTGTTATCAGTGTCAATAAAACAAAAAATGCAAAAGAGTATTTTAATGCACTTGTGCCACTTCAAAAGCATTTACGAATAGTTGTTTTTGTAGATGATACTAAAAATGATGTCAATAATGCATATATGCTAGTATGGCGTGTAACAAATAATATGGATGCGCAGCGTGATATTTTTGTTCAAGATTTGATGGTTGGAATTGATGGTACAAATAAAACAGAGCTTGACGGATTTACACGGGAATGGCCGGATGATGTTGATTGTACACCAAGTGTCATTGCATCCCTCAAAGCTAAAGGTGTTTGGGATTTTGATGAGGAACTTTATAATAAGTTTCAATTATAGAAATTTTCCATTTTTCTTTGTGATAAGCATGATTCTAAGGTAGAACTAATAACTTCTAATGTAGTATAAAAGATATTAGATTTTGGAAAATATATTATGAATAAATTTTTATTGATAGTGCTATTTATTGTTTTTTCTTTTGTAACTGTTGATGCAGCTATTTATAAAGGTCAGAAAGTTTTTAGAAAAAAGTGTTTGCATTGCCATTCATCTGCACAGGCTTTTATAGCAAGTCATACGGCAGATGAGTGGAAAAAGCTTATGGGCAAGGATGGATCTGCTTTAGCAAAACTCCATTTGAAAACATCAAAAGCAAAAAGATCATGGCAATATTTTAAAAGTCAAAAATACACTAAATCAACAAAGCATTTACAACAGTTTTTAGTCGAGTATGCTAAAGACAGCGGAAATGTTCCTGCTTGTAACTAAGAGATACTGCTTCATCTCTTACTTCTTCTTTGTAAAATTCCTCTTTTTAGATAAAATATCAAACTTTTTATATGCAAGGAAATAGAGTATGGAAAAAATGTGGTCAGGCCGTTTTAGTGCGGGTGCTTCAAATCTTTTAGATGAATTTAATGCGTCAATTATGTATGACAGAAAACTGTATCGTGAAGATATTGAGGGTTCATTGGCACATGCTGCCATGCTTGCAAAGCAGGGTATTTTAACAGAGGAAGAACTTAAACAGATCCAAGATGGTCTCGCTCAGGTCAAAGAGGAGATAGAATCAGGGAAATTTGAGTGGAATATTTCTGATGAAGATCTGCATATGGGAATTGAAAAACGCCTAACACAGATCATTGGTGATACGGGTAAAAAACTCCATACGGCAAGAAGTAGAAATGATCAGGTTGCTGTTGATTTTCGTCGTTTTGTTCTTCGTAAAAATAAAGAGATTGCAGAGGCTATAAAAGCACTTATGGATGCAATTCTTGTAGTAGCACAAAAACATACCGATACCCTCATACCCGGTATGACACACCTACAACATGCACAGCCGATTAACTTTGGATTTCATTTGGGAGCCTATCTCTCTATGTTTAAGCGTGATATTGAGCGATTTGAGAGCTCTTATGAACGTAATAATATCTCACCGCTTGGGTGTGCTGCACTTGCAGGAACACCACACAATGTCGATCGTGAATATACGGCGGAGCTACTTGGATTTGAAAGTGTAAGTATAAACTGCCTTGATACTGTAAGTGACAGAGATTTCGCTTTAGAGATTTTGTTTAATATCTCTACAATGATGATGCATATTTCACGTCTCTCTGAAGAGCTTGTTATGTGGAGTAGTTATGAGTTTGGTTTTGTAGAACTCTCAGATGAGTACTCAACGGGAAGCTCTATTATGCCACAGAAGAAAAATCCAGATGTTCCTGAGCTTTTACGTGGAAAAACAGGACGTGTTTATGGTGCACTTGTTGGACTGCTGACTGTTATGAAAGGACTTCCACTTGCATACAACAAAGATACGCAAGAGGATAAAGAGGGTGTTTTTGATGCTGTTGAGACTGCTGAGATTTCACTCGAGATCCTAAAAGAGGCGATCAAAACAATGCAGGTAAAAACAGATAATATGGAGCATGCTTGTGCTATTGGACATTTAAGTGCTACAGATTTGGCTGATTATCTTGTTGAGAAGTGTGGTATTCCATTTAGAGAGGCACATTTTATTACAGGGCGTGCCGTCGCCAAAGGGGAAGAGCTTGGCGTTGATCTTTCAAAAATGGATTTTAAATACCTTAAAGAGATAGATGAGCGAATTAATGAAGATGTGATGGAGTATCTCGGTCTGCGTCACTCTATGAATGCAAGAACATCACAGGGTGGAACAGCGAGCGAGAGAACAAAAGAGCAACTTGATTATTTTAAAAATTATCTGCAAAAATAGGATTAGAGAGATATCTCTCTAACTTTCATAAATTTTTTGATATATTTTCATTCTCTTCGTTACATTTTTAAGATATTTTTTTGGCTCTTCATAACGTAGATCTTGTAAAAGTTTTGCATAGACTTCATCGGGTGTCAGTCTATTTATAACTTTTGCAGCTTTATGTGTATTATAGCTATTTACAAAAGCACGGGAAACATTTCCGGCACCTGTATTATATGCGGCAATCGTACAGTAAAGACGACTTTGTGGATCTTTTATATCTTTTAAATATCTATAATAGAGAATATGTAAATAAGCAGATCCCATTTTTATATTGTTTTTTGAATTATAAAGATAATTTCCAGTAACGAGACGTTTTTTCCCATAGAGATAGAAATAGGCATCAATACCTGCAGTTTTTGGTACAATTTGCATCAATCCATAAGCAGGGACATAAGATCGTGCATAAGGGTTAAAACTACTTTCTGTATGCATAATTGCAAAGATAAGCGATCGTGGTAATTTTTCTTTTTTTGATGCATATGATACTTCATTCCTATAGATCATAGAGCGTTTATAATTAGTATTTTTAGGCAGCTTGACATTTAATGTGAAGATATTTTTATTTTTTTTATTTTTTCTACTTTTTATTTTTGTATGAAGAAGTGTTTTTTTCGTATATAAAAGGAGATCTTCTTTATCTGGAGTCTGTGAAAAAACAACATTTGATAAAATAGGTTTTGGATCAATTTTTGCATTGACCATATTTTTTGGTTTGGGAATATGTGAAAGTTTCTGTAAAAGTGCATCATTTTTATAGAGCTCTTGTGTATTTATAGAAACAGCTTTAATCAAGGCTTTTTTTATCTTTTTTTCAGCCTCTTTTTTACTCTTTGCAATTGTTTCGATTTGAAGAAGTTTATGTTTGAAATCTATAGCTGTTTTGGTTTTTTTATCTTTTGTATAGTGAACAAGTTTTGTTTCTTCTGTTAGTTCTGGATTGTCCCAATACTTTAATAACTCGTTTTTATAACTATTATATGCTTTTTGTTGCGCTTTTTTATATGCATCAAAATTATGAAGAGAGGCAGATTTGTAATTGATAAACTCTTGCTTGTTATTTTGAAACATATTCACAAGATTGTGTTTGTAATTTTCAAATGGAGTTGAATAGAGTGCTGTGGTACACAAGAGTGTACCAATAAATGATTTATATAAAATCTTTTGGATCTGCATCACTGAAGTGTTCCCATTTGAGTTTTGCTCCACCTAAAATGTGAAAGTGAAGGTGTTTGACTTCTTGACCACCATTCTCACCAATATTTGTGATAACTCTGTAGCCACTTTCGTTAATCTTTGTCTCCCGTGCAACTTCTTGAATAAAAGGAGTAATTCCAGCCATCGTCTCTGGTGTAACTTCATTAAAACTATCTACATGGATCTTGGGAATTACTAAAATATGTACAGGAGCTTTTGGATTTATATCATGAAAAGCTAAAAAATTATCATCTTCTAAGATAATATTTGCAGGGATCTCTTTATTTACTATTTTACAAAA
>JAMOSE010000070.1 GCA_027063215.1 Sulfurimonas sp.
GATTTGTGGTATAACATCATACTCAACATCGATAAGCTTTTTTCCATCACTTTGATAAATAGCCATACATAAACCTTTTTTAGTATAATTTTAGCAAAAAAAGGCAATATTTATGCAATCACTTCTCTTTGTCTGTTTAGGAAATATATGTCGTTCCCCATTGGCAGAAGGTATAAAAATGACTCTTGATAGAGTTGTTGATTCTTTTTGGATAGGTACTTATGATGGTGCTGATGTACCAGATCCTTATTTCTTTAAAGGCTTTGAAGGTTTTGAACGAGTTTATGAGATGTTAGAAATTTGTATAAATAATCTTTTTAGTGTAGAATTTCTTTATAAGGAAAAAGAATGAAAATTGCAAATGATGTATCTGAGTTAATTGGAAATACACCACTGGTAAAGCTAAACACTCCATCACAAGAGAGTGGAGCAACTATCTTAGGTAAATGTGAATTTATGAATCCTACGTCATCAGTAAAAGATCGTATTGGTTTAAATATGATACGTCGCGGTATTGAAGCGGGTATTATTACATCACAGAGTACTATTATTGAGCCGACAAGTGGAAATACAGGTGTTGCATTAGCCTCTATCTGTGCTGCCAAAGGTTTAAAGCTGATCTTAACAATGCCAGACTCTATGAGTATAGAGAGACGAAAACTCTTGAGTGCTTTAGGTGCTGAACTTATTTTGACACCGGCAGCACAAGGGATGAAAGGATCGATCCAAAAGGCTGAAGAGTTATGCCAATCACGGTCTGATGCCATTATTTTACAGCAGTTTGCAAATCCTGCAAATCCTGAAATACACTCATTAACAACAGCTCGTGAGATTCTGCGAGATACAGAAGCAAATATAGATGCCTTTGTAGCTGCAGTAGGTACAGGTGGAACACTGACAGGGACATCGAGAGTTTTAAAAGAGGAGATACAAAATATCGCTATATTTGCAGTTGAACCTGAATCTTCGGCAATTTTATCGGGTGAAGCACCTGGCCCTCATAAGATTCAGGGTATTGGGGCTGGGTTTGTGCCTGATATCTTAGATACTTCTGTGTATGGTGAAGTTATTAGAGTGAGTAATGAAGATGCCATTGCAACAGCTAAAATGCTGGCACGAAAAGAGGGTCTGCTTGTCGGAATTTCAGCAGGGGCCAATGTATATGCTGCAATGCAGGTAGCCAAACGCAAAGAATTTGCTTCTAAGACAATAGTCACTATTCTTTGTGACACCGGTGAGCGATACCTCTCTACAGAACTTTTTAGTGAAGATTGAGTTTTTAGAGACGATCAAAGCTCTTGATGGTCGTATAGAAAATCTTGCCTATCATCAAAAACGCTATGAGACTGTTTTAGCATCGTATGGTGTAGCAGATTATAAAGATCTGGGTGATTATCTTTCTCCCCCGCAAAAAGGTCTCTATCGCTGTCGCGTAGTCTATACGCTTGAGAAGATAGTAGAGGTAACATACCACCCATATACGAAACGGAGTATAAAACATCTCAAAGCTCTTACAGTTAATGAGTTTGAGTATGCTAAAAAGTATGCCGATCGCGAAGTGCTTAATGCTCTATATGCAAAAAGAGAGAAGTGTGATGATATACTTATTATTCAAAAGGGGTTTGTTACAGATACATCGATCGCCAATGTTGCTTTTTTTGACGGTGTGGAGTGGTTTACGCCAAAGAAGCCGCTTTTAGCCGGTACAACACGTCAAAGACTACTTGATAGTGGCTTTTTAAAACTTGCAGATATTAGTATAAATGAGCTGAGTTCTTTTAAAGCAATGGCAGTGATGAATGCTATGATAGATTTTGATATAATTACAAAAAAGATTGAGGAAATAATTTGTTAGAGAGTTTAATAGAAGATAGAGATTTTGCCAAAATGATGAAAAAGCATATGCAGGAGTTGATAATACTCTTTTTTCAAAAGGAGCAAAATTTTGGTATTTTATGTAAAATTGAAGATGTAAGTTTTCATCCACCGCTTCCAGAAGAAATATTTTCTGATTTACGATCATTGACACTCTTTTTTCTTGCAGGTTATACCTTTGAAACAGCTCGATTAGAAGAGGATATGCTTATTTTTGAAGCAGGTTTTGGAAGTGACAATTTTGGAAGTGTTGTCTCTGTTCCTCTGTTAAGTATATTACAAATAATTGTTGATGAAACACCCGTTATGATTAATCTTGCCGTAGAGAGTCAAGAGATAACAGAAGAAGTAGAACAAAATGTAGATGAGAACGGAGTTAAAAACTCCATGGCTTCTTTTTTGTCTAACCCTGAAAATTCAAAGTTTCTAAAAAAGAAGTAAAACTTTTTTAGACTCTGTTTAAAGAGAGTAGGTAGTTGACAACATTATCTACAAATGCATCATGTTTTCTCTCTTTGAGGTAAGCGATGTAAAAGTTTCTTGTGATTTTATGGTTTTTTAAACGAGCTTCGTAAAGTGTGCCGTTTTCAACTTCTGCTTTAATAACGTGACGGGACATTATTGAGACAAGAGGACGTTCTGCATTTTTATCTGCATGTAAAATTGACTCTTTAATAGCGGTTGGAGATGCAAGTACCCCGATTACATTAAAAGTATTGCAGGCAACACCGATCTCTTCAAAAACTTCTGCTGTAAGCTTTCTTGTATGAGAATCTTCATTTCTACAGATCCAGTCAAAATCATACAGTTCATCAGCATTTAAATGCTTTTTGATTGGTTGGTTAGAAAAAAGTACAAGTTCATCTTCAACCCACTCTCTATAAATAATTCCATCTTTAAATACGGGTGATTCAATGAGTGCTACATCAATTTTTTTATCTTCAAGTTGTTCTATAATATTTACTGAAAGATCAACATTCATAAAAACTTCATTGTCAATACGTTTTTTAATCTCTCCAAGGTAATTTGGCAGAACATAGTTTCCAATGGCAGAAGATGAGCCCATTACAAAAGTAAATTCTTTGTTGATGATTTTTAAAAGCTCTTTTTCAGAGTTATGGATCGCTTTTTCAAGACGTTGTGCAATTCTATAGAGATCTTCACCCTCTTTTGTAAGCACAATACCATTCTTTTTTCTCTCAACAATTTTAGTGCCTAAATACTCTTCAATAAATTTTATCTGTTGTGTAACAGCAGGTTGAGAAATTCCTAATTTTGCAGATGCTTTAGAGAAACTTTTCTCTTTTATCACCATTAAAAATGTTTGTAATTTTGCAAAGTCTTTTAACATAATAATTCCTATAAGTTATGATAATAATTGAAATTATAACTCATAATTATAATTATTGCAATAGTTTTGTAATAATTTTCAGTTTTTTTTGTTATAATATTATTACTTTACAAAAATAGTGAACTATTATGAAAAAAATATTTAAAAATTTAAATGACTCACAAACGGCTGCAGTTAAACAAACAGAGGGTCCTGTGCTTATTTTAGCAGGTGCCGGAAGTGGTAAAACAACTACAATAATTTCACGTTTAGCTTACCTGATAGAGGTTGTCGGTATCCCACCAGCGAATACTTTGACGCTTACCTTTACAAATAAAGCAGCACGTGAAATGAAAGAACGATCCCTTGCGATGATGGATAAAAATGGGGCTTACCCTCCATTGCTGTGCACTTTTCATAAATTCGGTTTACTCTTTTTAAAATTTAATATTCATCTTTTAGGTCGACAAAACAATTTTGTTGTTATTGATACGGATGATAAAAAGCGTATTATTAAAAAGATAAATACAGAACTGCCTACACCACTGATAGCAAGTGAGATTTCTCGTTATAAAAACTCTTTAATGTCTCCGGATGATGCCTATAAACAGGCAGAACTTTTTCAATATAAACAGATAGCAGAAGTTTACCGGGAGTATGAAGCATATCTTAAAGAGAATAATTTGGTAGACTTTGATGATCTTATAGCACTTACCTATAAACTGCTTGATGAAAATCAGGATCTGGCGCAACAAACTTCTCAAAAATATCAGTATATTATGATAGATGAGTATCAAGATACGAATGAACTACAACTAAAGTTGATTCAAAAACTCTGTACAGCACATAATAATATCTGTGTGGTTGGTGATGATGATCAATCTATATATGGTTGGCGTGGTGCGCATATAAGAAATATTATGGAGTTTGATGAAGATTTTTCGGGGACGAATGTCTTTAAGCTTGAAGAGAATTATCGTTCACGATCTCCAATTTTAAAGACGGCCAATGCGCTTATAGAACATAATCGTTCTCGTCTTGGCAAAAAGCTTATAGCAACACGCGGTTCAGGTGAAGATGTAGCTATTATAAATTCAAATGATGAAAATGAAGAGGCAAGAAAAATTGCTTTAAAAATACAAAAACTTCTAGATTCTGGAGTAAATGCAAGTGAGATTGCAATTCTTTATCGTGTAAATGTATTATCCCGTTCTATTGAAGAAGGACTTAATCGTGCAGCAATTGCTTATAAACTTGTCGGAGGTCTTCGTTTTTATGATAGAGCAGAGATTAAGGATCTTATCTCTTATATTCGAGTAATTACTAACAATCATGATGATTTCTCTTTTAAACGTATTGTAAACAAGCCAAAACGGGGAGTTGGAAAAGCAAGTGTAGATAAGATAGAGTTGGCAGCACATCAAAAAGGGAGTTCAATTTTTGAATATATCAAAAACATAGATATAAAAGAACTTGAAGCTTTGGTAAAAAAGAAAAATGCAGCAACCCTGAAAAAATTCGTAGCGGATATTGAGGCTGTTGCTCAAGTGGCAAAAGAGTCAACATATGAGTTTATTGATATACTTGAAGAGACTTTTCATCTTAAAGATATCTATGTAAATATGCAGGATGCTCAAGAACGAATTTTAAATATGGATGAGTTTTATGGTCTCTTTCGTGATTTTATAAAAAATAATCCAGATGCCTCTTTGGATGAGTTTTTAAATGAACTGACACTGCAGAGTGAACAGGATCAGGTTGAAGGCGAAGCTATTTATATGATGAGTATTCATGCTTCAAAAGGTCTTGAATTTGAACATGTGTTTGTTATTGGAATGGAAGAAGGCTTTTTACCACTTGTAGGGGATGGAAGTGATTTAGAAGAAGAACGTCGTTTGGGATATGTTGCTTTTACTCGGGCAAAAGAGACATTAACACTCTCTCATGCTGCAAGCCGTTTTTACAAAGGTAGAAGAAGTGATCTTCTTAAAAGTAGATTTTTTAATGAAGCCGGTTTATGTGATGGTTCTTTGATAGTTGAAAAAAACACAGCCTTTAAAAAAGGGGATCTTGTTCGTCATAAAATCTTTGGAACAGGACGAGTGACTGGTGTGAGTAAATCTGGTCGTGAGTTTAAACTTCAGATCAATTTTGGTGGAACGAAGCGAGATATCTTGGCTTCTTTTGTTGAAAGATTATGAATCGTCTTTTTGTTGCCTATAAACCAAGCGGTATCGGATCTAATAAATTTCTTTATACTTTAAAAAGAAAATATCAAGATAAAAAAGCAGGTTTTGCAGGAACGCTGGATCCGTTTGCAAAGGGTGTACTTTTAGTCGGATTTGGAAGTCATACAAAACTTTTTCGTTTTCTTAACAAAACACCAAAAACTTATCGTGCAACACTTTGGCTTGGAGCAAAAAGTGACTCTTTGGATATTGAGATGATAGATGAGGTCTTTATAGTTGATGCGCTTCCTTTAAATGTAATTGAAGAGGCTGTTCAATCATTAGAGGGTGAGTTGGAGTATGAACCGCCTATCTTTTCTGCCAAGCGTATTAACGGACAGCGTGCTTATGATCTGGCACGTGCAGGTAAAAAAGTGGAACTCAACAAGATAAATTCAACTATTTATGAGACAAAACTACTGCATTACTGTCACCCCTATGTAACTTTTGAGGCAACAGTAAGTGAAGGGACTTATATCCGTTCACTTGGTCGTATGATCGCACAAAAAGTTGGTATTGAACATGGAAGTCTCAGTATGCTTGAGAGGCTCTGTGAAGGGCAGTTTGTTTATGAAAATGAAAAAGCACTTGATATTAAAAAATCATTGAGTATTGTACAAAATTTCTATTTGGGCGATTATGACAATGTAAGATATGGAAGAGTTCTTGCTTTAGAAGATCTAAAACTGCAAGATGAAGGTAGTTATTGGCTTGACAATGGAGATAATATCTCTATAATTACTATAAGCCAAGGGCGTGTAAAATATGAATTAGGAAGAATCCAATGTTAGTACTTGCAAGAAAATTAAACGAATCAATTGTAATTGGTGATAATATCACAGTTAAGGTAGTTGCTATAGAAAATGGTGTTGTAAAGCTTGGGATTGAAGCACCACGTGAAGTTTCTATTATTCGTAATGAGCTGATCGAAGAGGTAAGGGCTTCAAACAAAGCCGCTGTTCAGGATCATGCTATAGAAAAAGATGCAATTGATTCGCTTTCAAAAATTTTAGGAAAATCGTAAAAAGATGAAAAAGTACAAGGCTTATGCCAAAGTCAATATTTTTTTAAAAATCACAGGAAAACGAGAGAATTATCATGAGATACTTTCTCGTTTTATGCGGGTTGATAGATTGTACGATGAGCTCTCTTTTGTCTCAAAAGAGGAGAGTGATGCAAAAGTAAATGCATTTAAAATCATTGGTGACTTCTCTTGTTCAACAGAGCAAAATACAATCTATAAAGCATATCAGGCACTCAAAAAAGCAACAAACTCAGAGGCTTTGGAAAAGTTGATGCAGACTTATGCTGTAAAAGTCGAGAAGCATATCCCTGCTTTTGCGGGACTTGGCGGTGGCAGCAGTGATGCGGCGACCTATCTGAAAATGTGTAATGAAGTACTCCATTTGGATTTGAGTCTCAATGAGCTTGCAGGGATCGGTTTGGAAGTCGGTGCAGATGTTCCTTTTTTTATTTATGGCTATGAGAGTGCCAATGTAAGTGGAATAGGTGAAGTTGTAGAGGCTGTTGAGGAAGAAGCTTTAGCGTTCGATGTCTTTACTCCCAAGCTTGAGATCTCTACGCCACGAGTTTATAAAGCATACCGAGAAAATTTTTACAATCCGATTGATGGCTTTGAAGCACAAAGACTCAAAGCACTCTCATCTCGTGAAATTTTAGAGACAATGAGCGCAACAGAGGCCAATGATCTTTTTGAGCCAGCTCTTCAAGAGTATAAAGAGTTGAAAAATCACTATCGACAGGGTTACTTCTTTAGTGGAAGCGGCAGCAGTTTTTTTAGAGTAAAGGAAAAAAACAATGGGTGAAACAATAGCAAAAAACAAAAAAGCCTATCATGACTATTTTATAGAAGATAAATTTGAAGCGGGACTTGTTCTGAGTGGAAGTGAAGTTAAAGGAATTCGTGCACATAGAGTCAATCTAAAAGACAGTTTTATTCGTTTTGTTAAAGGAGAAGCTTATCTCTTTAATGCACATATTGGACGACTTGAAACGACACACCACTTTTACGGACATGAAGAGAGGGGAGCAAGAAAACTGCTCTTGCATAAAAAAGAGTTGTTAAAACTCCAAAAAGCAGTAGAGCGTGATGGTTATACAGTTGTGCCTTTACAACTCTACTTCAACAATCGTAACATTGCAAAACTGCAAATTGCACTTGCAAAAGGAAAGCATCTGCATGATAAGCGTCATGATCTTAAAGAACGGGACCAAAAACGTGATATTGCAAGAGCCTTAAAGGATTACTGATGCGTAAATTTTTACTCTTTGTTTTGAGTGCTGTAACACTTTTTGCTTTGGAGTATCATGTTGCAAATCCCAATCCTGTAAACGGAAAGAGTACGCTTATAACTTTTCCAAAAGAAGCAGGGCTTGTCTATAAAGATGTTGCACTTGGCAAAAAAAGATTTCAAATTTTTCAAGCACCATTGCAGAGGGATCGCTATTATGTAATTATCCCGTTTTCATATTATGACAAGGCAACAAAAAAGAGGCTGAAAATTCACTATAGCAAAGAGAACAAAGCTAAAATACAAATACTTTTTATAAAACTTCAAAACGGAAAATATGCAAAAGAGAGTATTAAGGTCTCTTCATCCAAAGTAAATCCCCGATCCAAGGCAGTTAAGCATCGAATATCCAAAGAGTACAAAGAAGCAATGCGTATCTACAATACGGTAACACCAAAGAGTTATCTCTCAAGACCTTTTATTTTACCGATGCATAGTACTATAACAAGTGCCTTTGGAAAAGCAAGAATCTATAATGGCTCCCTCAAAGGGTATCACAGTGGAACAGATTTTCGTGCCAAAGTAGGTACTCCAATTATCGCAGCAAATGATGGCAGAGTTATTTTGGTAAAAGATAGATTTTATTCTGGTGGTACGGTTATACTCGATCATGGTGAAGGGATATATACATGTTACTTCCATATGAGTCAGTTTCAGGTTAAAAAAGGTGAACTTGTAAAAAGAGGAGAAATCTTAGGATTATCTGGAAAAAGTGGTCGCGTAACAGGTCCTCATTTACATTTTGCTGCTAGAGTAGATGGAGTACAGGTTGATCCGCTGCAACTTATAGAGCTGCTCAATAATAATCTTTTAAAGGAAAAACATTAATGACACTATTTCAACTTTTGATGCTTGGAGCATCCGCATTTTTTGCGTATAAAATTTATGAACATATTCAAACATTGCAAGATCCAAAAGAGGGAGGATCTTCTAATCGTAGTGCTGATGCCTTCTCTCCTTTTGATGCATCCTCTCTTGTAGAAAAAGCAGATGAGGCTATGCAAAAAGGTGATCTGCAAAAAGCACTTGCTATCTATTCAGAAGCAAATATAAAAGGTCCAAAAGATGCAGAGACTCTCTTTAAAATGGGTTATGTACTCTCGCAGCAAGATAGAGATGATGAGGCAATAGATTACTATAAAGAGGCACTTGAACTTGATCCAAACAATACCTACATCCATCAGGCTATGGCATCAGCTTATAGAAAAATGGGTGAGTTTGCAAGTGCAAGAAATCATCTCAATGCATCCCTTGCAATAGATGATAAAAATCCGATTACATACTATAATTATGGGAACCTTTTAGTCGATATGAAACATTTTGACGAGGCAAAAGAGATGTATAAACAAGCGATTGCACTCGATGGAGATTTTAAAGAGGCAAAAGAAGAGTTGGCAAAACTAGAGGATGAAAAGTAATGAAAATTTTAGAGATTTATGAACTTTTAAATGAACTCTCTCCTTTTGAACTACAGGAGTCTTGGGATAATTCAGGGCTTTTGGTCGGGGATTTTAAAGAAGATATAACAACTGTTGCACTTAGTATTGATGTAGATGAGGAACTTATAGACTCTTTGGAAGAGGGGACTTTACTTATTACACACCATCCTATCATCTTTGGAGGATTGAAACAGTTGGAGTTTTCCAAGTATCCTGCAAATTTGCTTCATAAAATGATTCGCAAAAACATCTCAAATATTGCAATGCATACCAATTTTGATCAGACGCATCTTAATGATTATGTAGCAACTGAGATTTTAGGATATGAAATTATCCAAAAAGATGGTTTTGTTGCCTATCTTGATATTAATGAGAATTTTGACAGTTTTGCCAAAAAAGTTGCAACTGCTTTTGGATTGCCACATGCAAAGTGTGTCAAAGCTAATAATTTTGTAAAAAGAGCAGCATTAACAACCGGAAGCGGATGCTCTTTAATGCGAAGTTTGGATGCTGATTGTTTTTTGACAGGAGATGTAAAATATCATGATGCGATGGAGGCAAAAAGTATAAAACTCTCTTTAATTGATATCGGACATTATGAAAGTGAGCGATTTTTTGCTCAAATTTTGCAAAAGCATTTGAAAAATTTAGGTTTAAAAGTTATAATTGCGACATCAGAAAATCCATTTACATATATTTAAGTATATTTTAGCTGTAATGGATAACAGTAAAACCCCCAAAGGACTCCAATGAACAAGCACTTAAAGCAACTAATTGACCTCTCTATTGTAGATAAAGAGATAGATGCGTTTGAGCCTCAAATCGAAGAAGCAAACTCTAAATATGAAGCAGCACTTGCAAAAACCAAGAGTATTGAATCAGATATTGAAAATTTAACGAATGAAATTAAAGAAGAAGAAGTAAAAAAAGCAAAAAATGAATTGCACCTTGCAGAACTCTCTCAAAAACTAGAAGAAAATGCAAAAAAATCTTCTGAAGTAAAGACTGAACGTGAGATGAAATCACTGCAACTTGAAGAAGAGATTGCAAAAGAACAGATCACATTTGCAAATGAAGAGATCGAGAGACTTGAAAAAATTATCGAGATGAAAAAAGAGCAGATCGCTGCAGCTGAAGCTTCATTAGAAGAGTTAAAAGCAAACCTTGAAAATGTTAAAGCAGAAGTTGATGCGAAACTTGAAGCAATTAATCACGAACGTCAAGAAGTTTTCAAGAAAAAAGAGAAGCTTTTAGCAGAGATTAACCAAAAAGGTCTTGCGTTTTACCAAAAGATCCGTAGATGGGCAAAAAATACAACAGTTGTTCCTGTAGAGGATCAGGCTTGTATGGGTTGTCATATGGTTATTGGCGATAAAGTATATGCTGATGTTATCAAAGGTGAAGATATTACAACATGTCCACACTGTGGTCGTATTCTTTACGTGAAAGCTAGCGAAGAGTAGGCTTTGAGCCTCTTTACTCTTTTTTATTACTTTTTAAGTGCAGCGCTTTATGTTATAGCGTTGCCATTTCTTGTTATACTCTCTTTTAAAAAAAAATATAAAGAATCGATTCCTGCACGATTTTTTCTCTTTAAAAACCCTCCTTTTAAAAGTTTAGATGCACTTTGGTTTCATGTCTGTTCACTTGGTGAAGCAAGAGCCCTTTGTCCGATTTTAAAAGAGTTTGAAAATCAAAAGATTGTGATTACAACGATTACACATACAGGAAATAGTGAAGCAAAGAGATATGATGCAGAGGTCCGTTATCTTCCCTATGAACTTTTTTTACCATTTTGGATTAAAAGAGAAAAAGTGCTTGTTGTTTTAGAAGCGGAGTTTTGGTATATGCTCTTTAAAGTAGCATCTGCTAGAGGTGCAAAGGTAATCTTACTCAATGCTCGTATTTCAGATAAGAGTGTAGATAAGTATATGAAATTCGCATGGTTTTATAAAAAACTTTTAGCCAATGTAGAGATGATTTTTGTACAGAGTGAAGTTGATAAAAACCGATTTTTAGCTCTTGGAGCAAAAAATATTGCAGTAATTGGCAATATAAAACTCGCAGGTGAGATTAAAAAAACAAAGAGTTACATAAAACCTGAAAATATAGAACTGATTGTTGCAGGAAGTACACATCCTGATGAAGAAGAGGCAGTTTTGGAGGCGTTTGTAGCCTATAAAGAGAGTAACAAGCGTGCAAGACTTGTGATCGTACCAAGACACCCTGAGCGTTTTGCAGGTGTATATGCACTGATGCAGAGATATGCACAAAAGTATAAACTTACTTTGGAAAAGTTTTCCCAAACAAAAGCTTTAGAGAGTGACTTGGTTTTAGTAGATATGATGGGAGAGCTCAATAATATTTATGCTATCAGTGATATAGCAATACTTGGCGGTGCATTTAGAGAAGATGTCGGTGGGCATAATCCACTGGAACCTGCCTTTTTTGGATGTAAAATTATTACAGGAAAGCATTTTTTTCACCAAAAAGAGCTTTTTAAATATGTACATCATGTGCAGTATGTACAAAAAGATGAAATAGAAGAAGCTTTACACAAAGCACAAGAACTTCCGCCTTCAATGGTAGAAGAAGAGATAAATTTAGAACCGGTGGTTCAAAAAATTAAGGAATATATATAAAATGAGTACAGAAAAAGCATATAAGTTATTGGCAGCGCAAGAGGGAATCTCTAACGGTGCCGCAAAATCGATGATAGACAGAGGTCTTGTCTATGTAGGAAATAAAAAAGTTATGATCGCTCGCGGAGAGATCGATGAGAGAACAGTCTTTCGTGTGCAAAAGATAGAAAAAGCGAAGGTGATTTTTCAAAATGATGATATGATTGTTGTCGATAAGCCTGCTCATGTTAATTCTGATGAGATAGAGCGCCAATTTAAAGATTCTCGACTGTTGCATAGACTTGATCGTGAAACAAGTGGTGTGTTAATGCTTGTAAAAAATGAAGAGTTTCGGGAGAAAGCTATTAAAGAATTCGCTCAAGATAAAGTATATAAAGAATATATTGCATGGGTTGAAGGGATTATGACTGAACCTATTGAAGTTGATAAGCCAATTTTGACACAAAAGAAAAACAATCGTGCAACTTCAAATGTTTCACCAAAAGGTAAACCGGCTCGAACAGAGTTTTTTCCAGATATTGTCAGTGCAAAAAAGACAAAAGTTAAAGTGATTATTCATAATGGACGTACACATCAGATTCGTGTGCATGCACGCTATATAGAGCATCCGATTGTTGGTGATGAACAGTACGGTGGACGTCGTGCCAAACGTGTAATGTTGCATGCCCATAGAGTAAAATTACTTGGTATGGAGTTTGTAGCACCTGAACCAAAATCTTTTAAAACATTTGAATAATTTATAGTTCTTTTTTTGAGAGAATATTTAAAAGCAATCATAAAGCAAAAACAAGATAATATTGCATACTTTTTACAGGAGCTTACATGTTTGGTACATTAACAGATTCATTTACAAATGCGATAAAAAAGATTCGTTTTCATGACGATGAAAAGGCACTCACAAAAGCATTAAATGAGTTAAAAAAGAACTTGCTTAAAGCAGATGTAAATCATAAGGTTGTTAAAGAACTTATTAAAGCAGTTGAGCTTGAGACGAAGAAAAACGGAATAGGAAAAGATCAATTCCTTGATGCTCTTCGTAAAGCTTTACATGACCTTTTAGATGTTGGTGGGAATAAAGGTTTCGTTTTTGCTCCCAATCCTCCGACTGTAATATTAATGACAGGACTTCAAGGTTCAGGGAAGACAACAACTACAGGAAAACTTGCAACATACCTTAAAAACAAAGGGAAGAAAGTCCTTATCGTTGCAGCCGATCTTCAGCGTCTTGCTGCAGTTGAACAGCTTCGCCAAATTACACAACAGATCGAAGTAGAACTTTATGAAGATGAAGCAACAAAAAATCCGGTTGCAGTCGTAAAAGCAGCATTAGAGTATGCAAACTCAAAAATTTTTGATGTAGTTTTAATAGATACAGCGGGACGTTTGGCTATTGATGATGAATTGATGCAGGAACTTCATGATGTTAAAGAAGTTTCTAACCCTGATGAAATTTTTTATGTTGCAGACTCTTTAACAGGGCAAGATGCTGTAAGAACTGCAACAACTTTTAAAGAGAAGATCGGAATTGATGGTGTAATCCTTTCAAAATATGATGGTGATTCTAAAGGTGGTGTTGCACTTGGACTTTCATCTCAGGTAAAAGTACCGCTTCGTTTTATCGGTATGGGTGAAAAGATGGAAGACTTAGAAGTCTTCTTGCCTGATCGTATTGTCAATCGTTTGATGGGCTTTGGAGATATAGAAGGTCTTGCTGAAAAAACTGCAAATGTTATTGATGAAAAACAAGCGAAAAAGCTAACTAAAAAGATCCAAAAAGGAAAATTTAACTTTAATGACTTTTTAGAACAGATGGAACAGATGAAAAAGATGGGTTCTATGAGCTCTATCATGGGTATGATCCCTGGTATGGGAAATATGGCAAAAGCTGTCAAAGATTTTGATCTTGAAAACTCTTCTGAATTGCGAAATATAAAAGCAATGGTTGCATCAATGACACCAAAAGAGAGAGAAAATCCAGATCTTCTAAACAATTCACGTAAGCAAAGAATTGCCAAAGGGTGTGGTCTGGAAGTTGTAGAGATCAACAGAATGATTAAGCAGTTTAAAAATGCTGGGAAAATGGCAAAAAAATTCTCTGGCAAAAACGGAATGAAGCAGCTACAAGCTATGATGGGTCAAGCTGGTGGTCCTGGTGGAATGGGTGGATTACCT
>JAMOSE010000071.1 GCA_027063215.1 Sulfurimonas sp.
CATAAAGCAATTTTAGCAAAAAGTTCTTCTATTTGATAGGGATCACTTTTGCTTTTGGTTTTTTAATCTCTTTTTTTGGAATAGTAACGCTCAAAATTCCATCTTTAAACTCTGTTGAGAGTTTATCTATTTCACAGTTTTCAGGAAGCTGGATCATTTTTTTGAACGTTCCATAAAAGATCTCTTTTTTTACATACTCTTTAGATTTCTCTTCTGTAGACTCTTTTTTTTGACCCTCAACCGTTAAGATCTTATCATCATTGATTGTAAGTTTGATATTTTCTTTTTTGATACCTGCTAAATCAAATTTGATAACAATCTCTTTTTTTGTATCTAAGATATCTGTACGAGGGTAGTTAATGTTGTTAAGTGCTGCAGTGTTGAGGTGTTGCTCCATTAAAGAGTTAAAATATTGGTTCATCTTTGCAAAATCCATCTCAATTGGATCTACTGTATTTGTAGCTGCTTGTAATGAGCCTGCCAATAGAAGGGTAGCAACTGCACTTGTTAGAATTTTTTTCATACTCTTTCCTTTTGTCTGTATTAGCATCAATTATTTGATGCTAATACTTTTTGTTTTTTTGGATTCGACTTTCTCTAACGTAAGATAGAGTCTTCCATCCTCAAATTTTGCTTGGATCTTATCTCTGTCTATATTGTCAGAGAGAACAAAGCTTCGTGAGATGACTCCGAAGTTTGACTCACATAGATAGTAGTCATCCTCCTGCACCTCATTTTTGTAACGGCGAATCGCTGTTACTGTAAGGTAGTCATCTTCTACTTTTAATTCTATATCTTCTTTTTTAACACCTGGTAAATCAACTTCTATCGTAAAAGTATCATTATCATGTTTTGCAAGGTTTGCCAGAGGCAGATGTGAAGCTACATTGCGAAATGTATCTTTAACAACCTCTAGACCTTTTTCCACTGTATCTTCTACTTTTTCCACAACTTCTTGTGTAGTTTTAGTAATGTCCATAATACACCTCCTAAAAATTATTTAATTTCAATTTTTTTCGTACCATCTTTGATAACTTTGAGTTTTGGAATAACAATCTCTAAAACACCATCTTCACTTTTTGCTTCGATATTCTCTACATCGACTTTTTCCGGTAATGTAAAACTTCTTGAAAATGTTCCGTATGCGCTCTCAACACGGTAGTAATCTTCCTCTTTTACTTCATTTCTTACTTCACGTTTTCCTTTGATAGTAAGAATGTTTTTATCAACACTGATCTCAACATCTTCTTTTTTAACACCAGGAAGATCAACGTCAATATAGTATGCATCTTCACCTTCACGAGTATTTACTGCAGGTGTAAAATCAAAAACCTCTTTTGGTTCTTCATTCTCCAATTGTTTAAAAAATTCGTTAAATAGATCAAATCTGTCTCTTGTAGTTGCTTGGTATGGATTTCTATATCTTGTTACTAGCATGATAGACTCCTTGTAAAATAATTTATATCTTTTAGTCTCTTGGACTAAATCTAGTGAAATAATAAAATATTTTTACAAAGTAATTTGCTACTTAAGTAGCATTTGGGAGGTTTTTTCCTGAAGTTTTTTAAAATTTGTGATTTTTATATTGCGTCGGCTTGTCTCAATGAGATTGTCTGCTTTGAGCTGTTTGAGTGTTCTCTCTACTACATGACGTACAGTTCCGAGGAGTTTTGCAATTTCAGAATTTGAGAGGTTTTGTAAGAGATTATATTTAAACCGTTTGTTTGGATTGAGATTGTCAATAAGCAGGTTGATGAGTCTGTCTTTTGTATCATAGAGTGCTAGATCGGTTGCTAACTCTTCTGTATGGCGCATTTGAGCAGCAAGGTAGGGAAAAAATTTCTGATTAAAGGTATGATCATGCTCAAGCCAATAGCGAACTTTTTCTACAGGAAGCTGTAAAACTTTGCAGTTCTCAAGGACTTCATAGACAACATCATGGGGTTTGTTATCAAGGAGTGTGATAATATCAAACATATCTCCACGCTTATATATAAAGATAGTTTGCTCTTTGTTATTTTGAAAATTGATCTGGTAGGTTTTAATTCTGCCATCGACTATGATATAAAAGTACTTGAGTAGATCATCAGGGAAAAAAGGGGATGCCCCTTTTTCAAACTCAAGAGGTTTTGCATATTTGTAAAATTCATCTTCAAAAGTCTGTGTCGTATTATTTAAAAGTTCGAGTTGTTTAGAGTTGTTTTGCATAAAGAATTGTAACATAAATAATGATAAAATTTTTT
>JAMOSE010000072.1 GCA_027063215.1 Sulfurimonas sp.
TTGATGAGCTTGATGCTGGCGGTATTGTCATTAATGATATGCCGACACTTCGCTTTGATATTCAGCCCTATGGTGGTATAAAACTCTCAGGTGTAGGGCGTGAGGGTCCTCGTTTTGCCATTGAAGAGATGACGGAGATAAAATCAATTGTCATCTGCTAAGAAAAAGGTCATTATCTCAGCCTGTATTTTAGGCGAGTATTGTCGTTATGATGGTAAAACCAAGGAGATAAGTGCAGTAGCAAAGGCATTTGATGGCTATGAGATTATCCCTTTTTGTCCCGAAGCACCGCTCTTTGGAACACCGCGTGAGCGTATTGATGTAGTAGAGATAGACGGTGACAATCATATTCTTACGCATGAGGGTAAAAAAGATGTTACAGCACTTTTGCGTGAGGAGATTGAAGCATTTTGTAAAGAGCACCCTCATACAGATGCAATAGTACTCAAAGCAAAATCTCCCTCGTGTGGTTATAAAACTACTCCTGTTTTAGATACAGAGGGCAGAGAGCTAAAAAAAGGTAACGGTATCGCAGCTGATATTTTTTTACAACGATATAGTGAAGTTCCCATAAAAAATGAGAATGATTATCTCTAAACTGCTATAATCTCGTCTTATTAAAAGTATAAAGAGAGCAAATGTATAAAATAGATAATCCAAAAAATGCTTATAAAAATGTAGCCCACGCATTTTTTCTCTCCCTTGCTATTACCATAGCCGAGCCCTCTACAATTTTACCACTCATTGTTGAGCATTTTAGTGAGAGTATGGTTGTTGTAGGACTCTTTGTTTCCCTGCTTCGTGGTGGTGCTATTATTATTCAGCTTTATGTTGCTTTTCATGCACAGGCTTATAAACGGGTGTTGCCTTATCTTTCAAAAGTTTTCTTTTTTCGTTGGCTTGCATGGCTGAGTATTGGGCTGAGTATCTACTTTATTGGGGATTCAAATAAAACATTAACACTTGTTCTTATTGGGATAGGGCTTTTTTTCTTTTCATTTGTGGCAGGTTTTGGAGCGATTTATTTTAAAGAGTTGCAGGCTAAGATTTTTTCTAAAAAATACCGCGGCCGTACGATGGCAAATCGTCAGATTGCAGGTTCAATAGCTTCTATTATAAGTGGTGGAGTAGCTGGATATGTACTGAACAATTATGAAGCACCACTGAATTATGCCTACTTATTTATAGTAAGTAGTTTTATTATGGGAATAGGTTTTTTACTCTTTTCGACGGTAGAAGAGCCAGCAAAAGAGCATATACAGGCAAAAGAGAAACATTTTGGACTCTTTTTACAAAATGCACTTCAAACACTGAAAAAAGATAAGCGATTACAGCGCCAAATTATTGTGATTTTTTTAAGTTTTTCTTACTATCTCTCTATGCCTTTTGTTATTTTGCACGCAAACAGTTCATTTACGCTGAGCGGTTGGATGCTTGGTGGTTTTATTACGCTACAGATGCTTGGAAGTATTATTGGAAGTACTCTGCTTTGGAGAAAAATCAGTGATTATGAGAAGATGCTTACGCTGAGTTTTGTTTTTATGATTTTAGCATTTGTTTTGGCACTTTTTGCAGACTCTCTATGGCTCTATGCATGTATCTTTTTTCTTTTTGGGGTAGGGATTGATGGTTTTAGTATTAGTGGTATGAATCTTGTTATTGAGATAGCACCAGAAGAGAAACGCCCTGTGTATACAGCACTTCAGACAAATATAACCTCACTAGGACTCTTCTTCCCTGTCGTGGGTGGAGTACTTTTAAAATATTTTGGCAGTTATACTTTTGTATATAGTATAAGCATTGTTTTATTGACTCTTGGGTTTGTCTTGAGTCTTGCTCTAAAAGGAACTTCTTATGAAGATTAATACCTCTGTTTCTGTTGTAGTACGTATTGTACTTTGGTTAGGACTCATCATCGGTGGATCTCTGTTGAGTCTAAAGATTGATCTGCAGAGTAAAGAGGGGATTTTTTTTAATCCTCTTTTTCATATTTTTACTTTTATAGTGGGTCTTGTTTTGCTACGTTTTGCTTTTCGGGCAGCAGCAAAAGGGGGTAAAGAACTTGCCCGTTTTGGAAGAGATAACACTATGCCAAGACTTGAGACCAATCGGCTTGTATCTACCGGTATCTATGCACAGATGCGCCATCCAATGCTTTTTGGGCTTATGCTTATTCCTCTGTCTGTAGCTTTTTTACTGGGATCACCAACTTTTATAAC
>JAMOSE010000073.1 GCA_027063215.1 Sulfurimonas sp.
CCGACATTTGGACGTCCGATAATGGCAATTTTTTTCATGGAGTGTACCTTAATAAATAATGAAAGCATATTAAACTTCTTGTATTAGGCAAGAAGTCTATTTAGTTTTTGAAATTATATCCAAATAATCTAAGGGTATGAAGTCTTAAAACTCAAAAGAGTAAGAGAATCCACCAAATGTATCTAAAGAGTTTTGTTGTTTGCTGTAAGGAGATTGTGATTGGTAAAAAAATGTAAATTTATGTGCATTATAATACAAATCTATACCGGCATAGGCAGAAGCATTTAGTGTGTTTTTATCAAGATCATACCCTTCATCTTTTGCTTCTTCAAGTATATATGAATATGCCAAAATATCTATATTAAGTCCAATTGAAGTAGCCCAGCCAAAACCTTTATGTTTTGTATCTCTCTGCAATAGGGCTGCTTCTTCTTTGAGGTAAGGGTAATGTACATTAAAATTGTGAATGTAATTTTTTCCTATGCGAAACATAGTGCTTCCAAAAACATCAGTAGAAAAATTTCCTACTTCAAATCCGGCTTGATTAAACCAGTCCATATCAAATCCGTTAAGACTCTTTTTTTGCCAGCTTATCTCACCATATTTATAAAGAAGTGTCAGTGTGTATTGTGTTTCGAGTTGTGTATCCCATCCTTGGGATTTTTTACTATCTATAATCTTGTGAAAATGATTTTGAACTGCTTCACCGCCGGCTTCCTCTCCTACAACTCCAGCTTCTATTCTGTACTCATGAAAACTCTGCTTACTCCATTTAAAAAGATAAGCCGATAGCCCTAAGTAGCTTGTATACGGCATATCATCATATTGTGGAATTTCCAAATCAGTATCAGATGGAGTAAGAATAATTTGATTGATACTTAAACCGGCAGTACAATTATCCAAAGAGTTTCCAAAAGGCAGTTTTTTTGCTAAAGTAACGTAGTTTGAAGAATTTTCTTGCAAGTTGTCAGTATCCTTTAACCAACTTAAGGCCATTCCATTAGTAAAATGCTTATCTGTCCCTGCAAAAAAATCATTGTAGAACAAAAATGCAAACTGATCTGCTTTGAGTAGTGTTGAAAATATAAAAACAAGCCATATAATTTTTTGTTTCACTTAAAATTTTCCTTTTTTAAAAATGGAGTAGATAAGCACCATGCCCATAAAAACGGCCGTTATAAATCCAGCTAATCCCAAGACTGGAATACCAAAAAGTAGCGGTGGCGTTTTAGCAAGAAGTAACAGCGAAGAGCCGATTAAAATAGCTGCAATTACCACGGCTATGGAGAGGCGATTGAGTGATCTCTCTATACTCTCTTGTATATTTTCAAGCCCCATATGCTGAAACTCGATTTTGAGTTTGCCGCTTTTCATCTTCTGTGTTATGGCTTTGATATCCTGAGGAAACTGCATCAAGAAATCACCTAACTCTTTTGGTATTTCACCGACTTTGGAGAGAAATGCCATCAGTGAAAAGTTCTCTTTGTAAAACTGCATTACAAAAGGTTTGATCGCCACACTTGCATTAAAATCGGGATCCAGTTCTTTGCCTACGCCCTCTATTGTCATTAAAGCCTTTACAAGCAGATAGTTGTTTTCTCTAAAATAGACTCTATAACGACTCATCAAAGCAACTATATCATTGAGAAGGTTCTTCATCTTAATATCTTTAAGCGAAGCATAAAAATAGGTACGAATCACATCACCCATATCTTTGGCAAAGGCATCTTCATCAAGATTGTCATTTTGTACTTTTGACAACTCTAAAATACAAAGTGCTGCCTTCTCCTCTTCCTCTTTTGTAATATAATAGATCATATCTACAAAGTATTTTCGATCACGCTCTGCAATACTTCCCATCATTCCAAAATCAACAAACGAGATACGTCCGTCTTCGAGTGCAAAAATATTACCCGGATGGGGATCCGCATGAAAAAAACGATGCGTAAATATCTGCTCACAAAGTAGATCAAAACCTCTTTTTGCAATCTCTTTTGGTTCAATACCAATTGCTTTGAGTTTTTCAGTGTCGGTAACTTTAATGCCTTGTACATATTGCATGGTTAATATGGTGCTACAGGAAAATTCTTCATAAAGCTTTGGTACAAGAATATTTTTGTTTGTATCAAAATTTTTTGCAAAGAGTTTTAGATTTAATGCCTCTGCATTATAATCAAGCTCTTTTTTGATGCTTTTTTCAAACTCCTGCACTA
>JAMOSE010000074.1 GCA_027063215.1 Sulfurimonas sp.
TCTCTTGCGGTTGTTATCCTTTTGAGTTTTGGAGGCTGTGAGCAGAAACAGCATGTGAATCTTGACGGTAAAAAACTTTTAGAACAAAAATGTTCTCAGTGTCATAATCTGGATCTGCCTCCAAAAACATTTAAGGATGAAATAGCACCACCAATGATGGCTGTTGCATTTCATATTAAAGATTTTATTAAAGTCTCAAGTGAGAGTGACAAGATTCCAAAAGCGATTGATTTTGTCAAAGATTATGTTGTTAATCCGAGTGCTTCTAAATCTTTTTGTGATAAAAAATCACTGCAAACGTATGGTGTTATGCCTTCTCAAAAAGGAAAAGTAACACAAGATGAACTCCAAGCCATAGCAGAGTATATGTTTGAACACTACACTGTTAAGAATCTTACTGCAGCACAGGCACTTGAGAACAAGCTGCGTAAGATGCCAAAAGGGAAGCGTCTCGCATTGCAAAATAATTGTCTTGGATGTCATAAACCAAAACGGGATCTTATTGGTCCTTCTTTTGCAAAGATTGCACAAAGATATGAAAATCACAGTAGTGTAATTGCAAAAAGTATAGCAGATGGAAGTAAGCAGAAATGGAAAGGGTATCACGGTGTTATGATGCCTTCATTTAAAGATAAAATTTCCAAAGCAGACAGAGAAAGTATAGCTGCGTGGATTTTGCAGCAGCGTTAAAAGGAGATAATTTATGAGTCCAAGAAGAAAGATAGCAAGAAATATAGAAGCAGATCACAGTGCTGTATGTTTTAAACCATGTGGTACGAGACGAAAAGAGCTGGAGATTGTCTATCTTTTTGAAGATGAAATGGAGGCTATCCGTCTTGCTGATTATGAGGGACTCTATCAGCAAGAGTGTGCTGAACGTATGGGAATATCACGCCCGACATTTTCACGTCTTATAGAGCGTGCGAGAAAAAAAACAGCAGATGCACTGCTTCATACTAAAGCACTCAATATTAAGATCAAAGAGTAAAGTCTAAATTTTACACCCTTGTCCTGCAATTTTCTCAAGAGTAGATTCTCGAAACATTTTTTGCATTAACATTTTTGGCTCCATCCATTGGTCATGGAGCGCACATTTTGTGATACCGTTACAAAATCCAATGCCTAAAACGCATTGCTCATCTTCAATTGCGTCATGAAATATCTCTAAAATATCATTTATAAGTATTTCAGAAGGCTCTCTTGCAAAGGCATAACCACCATCTCTGCCTCTAATTGAAATAACCAATTGCGCTTTTACAATATCTGTCATGATTTTTGTTAAAAATTTATAGGGAATATCGAGTTTTTCAGAAAGTTCTGTTGCCGTCATGACTTTAGAATCTTTATGATTTGCCATATAAGATAAAATTCGTATTGCATATTGGGAACTTTTGCTTAATTGCATTGTACTCCTTCGAATTTTTACAAAAGTATAGCATAGTAAAAAAAATATTCTATATCTAGGTAGAATTAAATATAAAAATTAAATATTTAGGTAGAATTAATCATTATTTAAGTAAAATTTCAATTACTACTTATGGGTAGAAATTAAAAAAGGATGATTCATGACTGAACGTATAACGAAGAGTATGGCAAAAAACATCTATTATGGGGGCGGTACATTCGCACTTATGATATTTATTGCACTTACTTTTGACACAGTACATCAGATTCCAGAACGATCAAACCAACAAAATATGACTGCAAGTGTTGTTGCAGGTAAAAAATTGTGGGAAAAAAATGATTGTGTTGGATGTCATACAATTGTAGGTGAGGGCGCATACTATGCACCAGAACTTATGAATGTATTTCAAAGAAGAGGAGGCGGAGATGAAGCCTCGTTTAAAGCATATATGCAAGGCTGGATGGCAGCACAACCACTTGATACGCCTAACAGAAGAAAGATGCCACAGTTTCACTTAACACCAAAACAAGTGGATAATTTGTCAGATTTCTTAATTTGGACGTCTAAAGTAAATGCCAATGAATGGCCACCAACCATTGAAGGATAGGAGAAAAATATGAAATACACATCACAAGCGGTCGCAAAACCGTACTTTATTTTTGCACTTATCCTCCTTGCCGGAGAGATACTTTTTGGTATTTTAATGGGAGTTCAGTATATATGGGGAGATTTCTTATTTCCACTTGTTCCATTTAATGTTTTAAGAATGGTGCATACAAACTTGCTTATTGTTCTGTTGCTCTT
>JAMOSE010000075.1 GCA_027063215.1 Sulfurimonas sp.
TTTTTTAATTTACTTTGCTATTAAAGAGAGCTATTTTCTTTTAAATTGCTATAATTGCAACAATGAAAAAAGATATAAATTTTGAAGTGGTTTCACCTTATAATCCAGCCGGTGATCAGCCACAAGCTATAGAAAAACTAAGCCAAAGTATACTTGATGGTAATCGCTACCAAACCTTAGAAGGGGTGACGGGTAGCGGTAAGACACATACAATGGCACGTGTCATAGAGAAAACAAAACTGCCAACCATCATCATGACACATAACAAAACACTTGCAGCGCAGCTTTACAGTGAATTTCGTCAGTTTTTTCCAAATAATCATGTTGAGTATTTTGTCTCGTATTATGATTACTATCAGCCTGAAGCCTATATGCACAATGAGTTAGCTGCTTAAAATCTTTTAGAACTGTTTGTATATGTGCTGTAGAGAGTGTTTTAGAATTTAGTTTATGATTGTTTCGACAGCTTATCGACAGCCATATTTATTTTTTACATATAGGTTTATTATGAATACTCTTCTTTACTTATAATTTCCAGCATACTATGGGAAATTATGTGAAGTTTAGTGACAGTATTTGGTACCGTTATTAAATGAAAATATTAAAGTACTCAGCTATAAAAAAGTAAAATCTTACTATTATTTATAATAAAATACTCTTAAGGATAACCTCTTTATGCAACTTCTAAAAAACTACCAACTAGATATTTTAAAATCAAGAACAACACCACTACTCATAGAACTCTCAAAAACTGACTTAAATAAGTTTGGGGAAAATGGGATAAATCTCTCTTTTTTTACTGCTCAAAAACTCTATGATATTCCTTTGGAAAATGAAGATGAGACAAACATCATCTTCATAGATGGAGATAAGGCAAAAAGTAGTGATGAGATATTTATATTTGAAGAACTACTTTCTTTACTAGAACCCCAAATAGATGAAATTAAAAACCTAGTAATTGTAAAAAAAGCTGTAACTAAAGCTATATCTATGGCTATTGGTGGGGTGGTAAGCGGCATAGTTGGCGAAGCATTGGAAAGTGGACTTGAAGTAGTGTTGGATAGTATACATGGAACAATCTACGATATACTCATAGATAATGCTGTAGAGTACTTAGATATTCCAAATAAAATAATTGATGAAATTGAAGGAAGAGCTCAAGAAACTCTAAATGACTCTTTTTTGGAACTCTTTGATGCACTTAAAGAGGATAAACTTTATCTTACACATGATGCAAAAAAAACCATAGAAGAGATCTCTCATAAGTTTAAAGAGAAGCTAAGTCCAGCAGAATCTTTTAGACTTATTTTACAACTTATTTTAAGTACTTCTATAGGAATGCAAAAGATTATATTTGTCAAAAATCCACATAAACTGGATAAAAACTCTTTAGCTATTCTCTCTTTACTATACTCTTTTTCAAAAGATTTAAAAGATAAAGGTAAGCATACTGGAGTATCTGTCATATATGCTTATGATGATGAAGAGTTTCAACCCTACAAAGAAGTAAAAGAAGAGTACAAAGAGAGTAAAATACTTTTAGATGAGCAGAGACTCTATACTCAAAGATATGCGATGCTTGAACGTCCAACAAGTGATATACCTCGCATAGCAGTAAAGAGTCATATGTTTGTAGGTAGAGAAGAGGAACTTAAACACTTAGATGAGAGATACTTCTACTCAAAAGAGCATAGTAAGATAGCCACAATAGAGACTGTCTCTGGTGAACCCGGAATAGGTAAGACAAAACTAGTAAAGAAACATCTGCATAACATAAGAAGAAAAGAGGAATATGGCTCAAAGATGATACAACTAAGCCTACTCAACCAAGTAGGTCACACATCATCAAACACAGGGCTAAGTTCACTTATAGACTCTATAGTAAAAGAGTCATCAAGACTTGAGAATGCTAGAACATTTACTGAAGTTATGCTAGACAAAGCAAAAGAGTATGCAACAGATAGTGTAACAGGGTGGATAAAAGGTGCACTAGGTGTTAATGGACTTATTGATGTAGCAAAAGCAGTAGATGATAAAGTTTTTTTAGAAGCAAGAATAGAAAAAACTTTAGAGAACTCAAGAGGAGACCAAGACAATAAATCTTCTGAGCAAAAACAGCAACAGTTTACGACACTAAGCTTAGCAATAAGAAAACTTCAAGATGAACTCTCAGATAACTCTATGCCTATAGTTCTCTTCATAGATGATTTACAATGGATAGATGAAGACTCAGCAGAGTATATTGTAGAACACTTCATAAAAAGATTTAATGTTCACATAGTAGCTACCATAAGACCAAGTGATGCAACTACTATGCTAAGTAAAGTGTATAAAAATAGTGAACAGAACCTATACACAATAGCACTACTAAAAAAAGTAGATATAAAACTAGAAGAAGAACTTCTATCTAAGATAGACACTTCAAGCATAGAGTTTGAAGCGACTCATCTAAAAGGTCTTAATGAAGATACACTAACTTCCCTTATATCAAAAGTTATAAAAGGAGATAAAGAGCATCAAGAAGTTTTAGCCCAAACAATAATCAAACAACTCAACAATGACAAAAAAAAAGATGAAGTAAATACTCTTTTTGCAGTAGAAACACTCAATATGCTTTGTGATGAGAAACTTTACACTACACAAAAAGAAAAAATAAAACAACTTATAAACACAGAAATACCACTAAGATTTAATAAAAACATAAAAGATTTTTCAAAAGCCTTAGAAGAGACATTTGGGATGTTAGATAAAAAGCATAAAAAAGCATTTGAGCATATTAATTGGAATCAATATAACACTGAACAAAAATTTAATTTAATGGCTTATGCCGTCTTAGAAGAGAGACTCACTATATTAAATATTTATTTTAAAGATTATGGAGATGCAGCAGTAAACACTTTACTATTTTCATCTTGGATAGGTGCAATGTTTGATTCAAATATTGTAAAAACTATGTTAGAAGCAATAGCGAATACAGATGATGAGTTATTACAACCTTTAAAAGAGTATATTGCAAAAAGTTCAACATGTATAACACTTAAAAAAGAACATTTTATGATTATTGAGGAAGTGTATCAGATTTTAGTCAGATATTTAAAAATCAATAATTTTTATCGACATTCGCATCATTTACTTAGTATTTTCCTAGATAAACAGCTCACATATTTAGTAAATTGCAAATTAAAAAATAGTGCTGAAGCGATAAATCAACTATATACTTTTATATTGGATAAACTTGTAAACTGCTCTTTAGAATATGAAATTTCATCAAAACATTTACTACTATATGTCCATAATGTAGCACAAAAAGCATTAGAGCATAAGCGAAGATTTAATAATATGGAAACTCTTTATGAGTGGTATTTGAAAATCTTTTCAGAACTATATGATGACAAGGAATTTAAACTATTAGATTATAATCTACCAATTATAATTGAACATATTGAAAAAGAGTATCTCATAGTTGGCTCAAATAAATGGCAAGATAATTATTTAACTATTTTATGGAAGGCGGTTAGCTTAAATGATCGACTTTTTAATAAAGATGCATTAACATATATCAATAAAATGTACCCTATTATTAATCAACTTTCAACTTCACAAGAGGATATTAAAAAAAGAGGTGATTTTTATTATAAAATTGGTGGTTACAAATATTTACATATAAGTTATGCGAAAGGATTGAAAGAGCTTCTCTTGTCTGTTAAATATTTTAAAAAAATTGATAAAGATAAGAGTGAATTATATTTAGATTCACAAGCAACCTTATCCTATGCATATGGGAGAATTGGGGAGTTATTACAACGAAGCACCAATGATATTTCTTTAAAGAAAAAAGAGACTCGATTAACAAAAGCATTATTTTATCACACTAAAAGCTTAGAGATAATAGAAACTCTCAATCAAAAATTTCCAACAAATATGACCTATTTTATTAAAACTGCTGTTGTATACGAGCGAATTGGTCAAACGCATAGATCAATGAATAATGTCAAAGAAGCATTAGTAAATTTAAAAAAAGCTTTAACAATTAAAAAAGAGCATTATATCGCAACAAATAAATCTTTCGGATATCGAAAGATATTAATAGTCATTTCAGATTTCTACAGAGAAAATGATATGGAGAAGGAGTCAAATGAAGCAATTCTTGATGCTGTTAAATTAACAAATGAAACTGAGATGGAAAATTACATCAAAAATCATGACCAGTATCAACTTGAATCATATATAAAAATTTATAAACGCTACTGTATAATTTCAAAAAACAATAAATATAATGAGTACTTAAAACAATTATTAGAGGTTTCTAAGAGTAGAGGCTTAACTATGGAGTATTAATTAAGATAATATAAGAAGAATGGAAAACACTTTAAACACCTCTCGGCAGCCATATAACAGCCACTTGACAAAAAATCGCTTCAAAACCTTACTATTTCCAATAAAAAGCTATAATTCCACCAATGAAAAAGAAACCAGAATTTAAAGTTGTATCTCCTTATGAACCAGCAGGTGACCAACCAAAAGCTATCGAAGTTTTAAGTAAATCTATACTTGATGGTAATCGTTACCAGACACTTGAAGGTGTTACAGGTAGTGGTAAAACACACACTATGGCACGGGTTATAGAGAATGTTAAGATGCCTACTATCATTATGACTCATAACAAAACTCTCGCAGCTCAACTCTATTCAGAATTTCGTCAGTTTTTTCCAAATAATCATGTTGAGTATTTTGTTTCATACTATGATTACTATCAGCCTGAAGCCTATATTCCTCGTCAGGATCTCTTTATTGAAAAAGATTCTGCTATCAATGATGAACTTGAACGCTTAAGACTCTCTGCAACGGCAAATCTGCTCTCTTATGATGATGTTATTGTCATTGCTTCTGTCTCTGCCAATTATGGATTGGGAGACCCTGAGGAGTACCAGAGTATGGTGCAATCTATCGCTGTGGGTGATGAGATAAATCAAAAGAAGCTACTACTTCGTCTTGTGGAGATGGGCTATTCACGCAATGACAGCTATTTTGACAGTGGGCATATCCGTGTCAATGGAGAGTCGATTGATATTTATCCGCCATATTTTGAACAAGAGGCAATTCGTGTTGAGTTTTTTGGAGATGAGATAGAAGCGATCTATACTTTTGATGTGATTGATAATAAAAAGCTTGAAGATCATAAAAAGTTTACTATCTACTCAACAAGTCAGTTTGCTGTTTCAAAGGAAAAGATGGCAGTAGCAATTAAGCGTATAGAAGAGGAGCTGGATGAGAGGCTTGCCTACTTTCAAAAAGAGGGTAAACTTGTTGAGTATCAGCGCTTAAAACAACGTGTTGAGTTTGATTTGGAGATGCTACAAACAACCGGAATGTGTAAGGGGATTGAGAACTATTCACGACTGCTTACAAACAAAAAACCGGGAGAGGCTCCTTTTACACTTTTAGATTACTTTGAAGTGCGTCATAAAGATTATCTTATTATTGTTGATGAGTCGCATGTTTCTTTGCCGCAGTTTCGTGGTATGTATGCAGGGGACAGAGCAAGAAAAGAAGTTCTGGTTGATTATGGATTTCGATTGCCTTCAGCACTTGATAACCGACCGCTTAAACTTGAAGAGTATATTGAAAAAGCACCGCACTATCTCTTTGTATCAGCAACTCCAAATGAGTATGAATTAGAGAGAAGTGCAGTTAAAGCAGAGCAGATTATTCGCCCAACTGGTTTGCTTGATCCTATTATAGAAGTAAGACCTTCAGATAATCAAGTAGAAGATATCCATGATGAAATTAAGAAGATAGTTGCTAAAGATGAGCGCGTTCTTTTGACGGTTCTTACAAAGAAAATGGCAGAGGCATTGACAAAATATTTGGCAGATTTGGGCATAAAAGTGCAATATATGCACTCTGATATTGATACAATCGAGCGAAATCAGATTATCCGAGGGCTTCGTCAAGGAGAGTTTGATGTTCTTATAGGTATTAACCTCTTGCGTGAGGGCTTGGATATTCCCGAGGTAAGTTTGGTTGGAATTTTAGATGCAGACAAAGAGGGCTTTTTAAGAAGTGAGACCGCACTTATTCAAACAATTGGACGAGCTGCTCGAAATGAAAACGGTCGGGTGATTTTATATGCTAATAAGATGACAGGTTCAATGGAACGAGCAATTGAAAAAACTTCAAAACGTCGTGAAGTGCAGGAAAAATTTAATAAAGCTCATGGCATAACACCGACAACAACAAAAAGAACATTAGATGAAAATTTAAAGATAGAAGATGCCGGTGGACTCTATGCAAAACATAAAAAAATGGATAAAATGCCGGCATCAGAAAAAAAAGCAATAGTTAAAGAGCTCTCATTGAAGATGAAAGCGGCAGCCAAAGAGTTAAATTTTGAAGAGGCTGCACGGCTTCGTGATGAGATAACAAAAATAAAGAAGTTATAAACACGATATTTACCGCTATTAAATACTCTTTTCTCCAAGGACAAATCCTCCCGTTGGTCTGAGCCTTTACGAAAAGAGTATTTAATAGCTATTTTTATTTGTTTCCAAATACATGGTAGGAAGCTAGAGAATAAGAAACGTGAAAAAGGAAAAAAATGGAAGATACATTTAGCAATTTGGTAACCTATGGATATATAGGACTTTTTATCTACTCACTCGGTGGTGGATTTGTTGGACTGGTGGCTGCTGGGGTACTGAGTTTTATGGGAAAAATGGATCTTGCTACTTCAATAGCAATTGCTTTTGCAGGGAATGCTGTAGGCGATATACTCCTTTTTTGGCTGACACGCTATCAGAAATCTATGATGATGGAAGGTTTGCGTAAACATAGAAGAAAACTGGCACTCTCTCATATGCTTATGAAAAAGCATGGTGATTGGGTTATATTTATTCAAAAATTTATCTATGGTCTTAAAACCGTTGTGCCTATTGCTATTGCATTAACGAAGTATGATTTTAAGAAGTTTGCTATTTTAAATGTTTTTGCAGCAGCTATCTGGGCACTTGCCTTTGGACTTTCTAGCTTTTACTTTGGTGCAGCTTTGAAATCTTTTGCGATTTATATAAGTGAGAATAAATGGCTTGCACCAGTTATTTTGTCGGTAATTGGAGGGAGTGTTTGGTTATATCTTGAAAAAGCTACAAAGAAAAAAGTAAAAAAGTAGAAAAGACTACTTTTCTACTTTTGGTCCTGCTTCAGAGAAATCAAATTCGCTCTCAGTATCTTGATAACGTTTAAAGTTTTCTATAAACATTTCTGCTAGTTTGTCACGAGTATCATCAAAGGCTTGTTTGTCTTCCCAAGCATTTCTAGGGTTCAAGAGTTCGGGATTGATGTCTCCTAAAGTTTTTGGAACCTGTAATCTAAAAGTTTTTGTTGTGTCAAACTCACTTTCATTGATTGTCCCATCTAAGATAGCATTGATACAAGCACGAGTGTCTTTGAGACTCATACGTTTTCCAACACCATAACCACCACCTGTCCAGCCAGTGTTAACAAGGTAAACATTTACATTGTGTTTATCGATTTTTTCACCGAGAAGTTTTGCATATACTGTTGGATGGAGTGTCATAAAAGCCTCTCCAAAACATGCTGAAAAGGTTGCAACAGGCTCAGTAATACCACGTTCTGTTCCTGCTACTTTGGCAGTATAGCCACTTAAGAAATAGTACATCGCCTGATCACGTGTAAGTTTTGATACAGGAGGAAGAACTCCAAATGCATCTGCACTTAAAAAGATAATGTTTTTAGGATGACCGGCCATAAGGTCTGATTTGTGATTTTCAATATGCTCAATTGGATAAGAAACCCGAGTATTTTCTGTTTTTGAACCATCTTCGTAATCTACTTCTCCCTCATTGTCCATGACAACATTTTCTAGAAGGGCATCTTCACGAATTGCACCATAAATCTCTGGTTCACTTTTTGCATCGAGGTTGATGACTTTTGCATAACATCCACCCTCAAAGTTAAATACGCCATAATCGTCCCAACCATGTTCATCATCACCGATAAGTGCGCGGTTTGGATCCGTAGAGAGTGTTGTTTTACCAGTTCCACTAAGACCGAAGAAAAGAGCTGTGTCATCATCTTTACCAACATTTGCCGAACAGTGCATAGAGAGTTTACCATCAAGTGGAAGCCAGTAGTTCATCATAGAGAAAATTCCCTTTTTCAACTCACCACCATACCAAGTACCACCAATAATACAGAGATTTCTTTCAATATCAAAAAGGACAAATACTTCTGAATTCATTCCATGCTCTTTCCATCTGTCATTCACAGCTTTACAAGCACTGAGCACAGTGAAATCAGCTTTAAACTCTTCTAATTCTGAAGCAGTTGGACGGATAAACATATTTTTGACAAAGTGAGACTGCCAAGCGATTTCTGTCACGAAACGGATAGATTTTTTTGACGCAGGACTTGCACCACTGTAAACGTCCGTTACATATAAATCTTTTCCTGAAAGTTGTTCACGTGAGAGTTCTAGAAGTTCATCAAAAATCTCTTCACTGATTTTTTGGTTGATATCTCCCCATGCAATGTACTGATTAGATGGAGCACGATCTACGAAGTATTTGTCTTTAGGACTTCTACCTGTAAAAATCCCTGTATCAACAGCAGTCGCACCACTTTTTGTTCTTCTGACTTCACCATTTTCTAATTCATGTTTGATGAGTTCATCATAGCTCAGATTATGATAGATCTTGCCAACTTTTTTAAGACCTAATTCTTCTAGTTCTGTATTCATAGTTTACCTTATGGCATATTATAGTTGCCGATATAATCTCAATATCGTCTTGTGATTGAAATTATACTACTTATATACCTAAATTAAAAGTAAAATTTTGAGAATATTGAAAGATTTTAGAAAAGAAAATTACTTTAAGGATTTTTTGCTAAAATTTCACTCTACAAAATAAATGTTCGGGTAGCTCAGGGGTAGAGCACTTCGTTGACATCGAAGTGGTCGGAGGTTCAAATCCTCTCTCGAACACCATCTTTAACTCTCTCATAAAAATAGATATTTTTAAAAATCAAAATCCATGATATATGACTTTGTTGTTTTTTTTGTTTGAATGGATAAAAATTTTATGTTGATGTTATTTGAAAATTGGTGGAGACGTCCGGAATCGAACCGGAGTCCTAGAGCCAACTATCTGCGGCGTCTACATGCTTAGAAAGGTTGTTTAATCTCATCTTGCTTCACACAACCTGCAAAGCTACACAAGACCAGCCTCTTTTATTCGTCGTAAGTGGAGACACACTTACGATATATCTAAATAAAGGGTTATACTTCAAGATCCTGCTTATTTAGAATCCACAGGTGAAGCAGCCCGTCCTCTTTAAGAGGGGGTAAAACTTAAGCTACTGCTAAAGCTGGGCGATAATTTGTATTGTTTGCGTTTAAGCAATTGTGAGCCGTGTAACGGAGTTGCTCAGTCCGACATGCAACCGCAGACGATTGACTCCAGTCGAAGCCATGTCGTCCCCAAATGAACTACATATGTGTAGTATAATAGAATTATATCAAAGTTTATGTTTAGTTTATTAAAATTTTCAGATTTGATATAAAAAGAGGTGGTGGCCTGTCTCGGAATCGAACCAAGGACACAGTGATTTTCAGTCACTTGCTCTACCGACTGAGCTAACAGGCCTTTTAAAAGATTGAAATTATAGCTTCCTACTACTGAAAGGAAGCTTATAGTATGAAAAATAAATAAAGTTTATCAAAAATTGCTTTATCTGATTTTGAGAGTTATAAGTGCTAGAATATTTGATAAAATAGCAATAATCCAAAATCGAACAATAATTTTATTTTCTGCCCAGTTTTTCATCTCAAAGTGGTGATGAATAGGTGCCATTAAGAATATTCTTTTCTTTCTTAATTTAAAACTGCCTACCTGTAAAATTACAGAAAGGGTTTCTATTACAAAGATTGCACCTATAAGTAAAAGAAGAATTTCACTTTTAGAGATAATAGCAAGATAACCCAAGAAGGCTCCGATTGTCAAAGAACCACTATCTCCCATAAAGACTTCTGCCGGATGACAGTTATACCAGAGAAAACCAGTCAAAGCACCGATAAGTGCACTGGAAATTATCGCTACTTCACTGACCTGAAAATGGGGCATTAAAAGATAAGAGGAGAATTTTATATTTCCTGTTATATATATAATAATGCTAAAAGTAGCAAGTGCGACAATAGAAGGAACAGTTGCTAAACCGTCAAGTCCATCGGTTAAATTTACTGCATTTGATGTAGCTACAATTACAAGAACCCAAAATGCTATTGAAAATGATCCCATATCAAGAACAGGATTTTTTAAAAAAGGAAGGTATAAGTCGGTATTGAAATTAGCAAAGAGACATAAAAAGCAGGCTATAATTATGGCAGAAATAATTTGTAATAATAATTTTGTTCGTGCTTTAAATCCAGCTAAATTTTCACTCTTTTTAATTTTTGCAAAATCATCATAAAAACCGATAAAAGAAAAAAGTAAGAGTGTCAATATTCCTGCCTGAGCATAAGCATTATCCCATCGAATCGTAAGAAGGGATGCAAAAATAGTTGAACCTATAAAAACAATTCCACCCATCGTAGGTGTTGAGTGTTTTTGTTGATGACGCTCGGGTGCCCAATCATTGATGGGTTGTACATTAGAAGTTTTCTGAGCCCATCTGATAAACTTTGGAAGTAAAAAAAGTGTAAGGCAGAGCGCTACAAAAAAAGCAACACCCGCACGGATTGTGATGTATCCTAAAAGGTTGATATCTAAAAAATTGTGTAACCAGTATAACAATATATTTCCTATTCATTTATAAAATTGAAGTGACATTATAGTATAATCACCTAAAGAATTATTAATAGGAATGAAATTGAGTAAAAAAACAATTTTAGTTATTACCGATGGAATAGGTTTTTGTGCAAAAACAGAGCATAATGCTTTTTATAATGCCAATAAGCCAACATATGACAAACTTTTTAGTGAAGTACCACACTCTCTGATCGATACTTTTGGTTTAAGTGTCGGTCTGCCGGAAGGGCAGATGGGAAACTCTGAAGTAGGGCATATGAGTATAGGAAGCGGACGGGTACTTTACCAAGATCTTGTTAAGATCTCTTTGGCATTACAAGAGGGTACATTGGAATCTAATGAAGTGCTTCAAGATCTCTTTAAAAAATCAGATCGACTCCATCTGATAGGCCTTTTGAGTGATGGTGGTGTGCATTCACATATTGATCATTTTATGGGCATTGCAGATATTGCTGCAAAAAACGGCAAGAGAGTTTTTTTACATTTGATTACAGATGGACGTGATGTTTCTCCTACATCTGCAGAAAAATATCTCAAAAAAGTAGCGGAGCATATTAATGAAAATATAACTATAGCAACGATAGCAGGACGTTTTTATGCGATGGATAGAGATAATCGCTGGGAGCGTATAAAACGTGCATATGATGCTATTGTTACTGCTGAACCAAAAACAGACATGGCACCAGAAGCTTATATTGGACATTCTTATGCACAGGGTGAGACAGATGAATTTGTTGAACCAACAGCTTTTGAAGGCTATGATGGCATGGAAGATGGTGATGCAGTGCTTACGATTAACTTTAGAAGCGATCGTATGCGTGAGATGGTTACTGCTTTGGCAGATGAAAACTTCTCTGCGTTTGAACGTAAAGCTCTAAAAGTACATCTTGCAACAATTACAGAGTATGACAAGAGTTTTTCCTATCCGGTACTGTTTAGAAAAGAGCCGCCTAAAAATACTTTGGCAGAGGTGATCTCAAATGCAGGTCTGAGACAACTGCATACTGCCGAGACAGAAAAGTATGCGCATGTTACATTCTTTTTAAATGGTGGTATTGATGAGCCGTATGCAAATGAGACACGTGTACTTATTCCTTCACCTAATGTAAAAACATACGATATGAAACCAGAGATGAGTGCTGCAGAGGTTGGTCAAGCTGTACTCTCTGCTATGGATGAAGGGTATGATTTTATCGTAGTAAACTTTGCAAATGGTGATATGGTAGGACATACCGGTGATTTTGAAGCAGCGAAAAAAGCAGTTGAAGCAGTTGATGAACAGCTTGGCAAGATCTGGAGTAAGGCAAAAGAGAAAGAGTATGCTTTTGTACTGACAAGCGATCATGGTAACTGTGAAGAGATGCGTGATGCTGAAGGCAATGTGCTTACAAATCATACAGTTGGAAAAGTATGGTGTTTTGTAGATGCTGATGGTGTTAAAAAAGTTGATAACGGTGGTCTCAACAATATCGCTCCGACAGTATTGAAATTGATGGAGCTAGAGACTCCCTCTGAGATGGATCATGCTTTAGTATAAATAAAGTAGAAAATAAATAAAAGGAGTAAAATTTGAAATTTTCAGGTAAAAATGTTTTAGTAACAGGGGCAAGTCGTGGTATTGGTGCAGAAATTGCAAAAGTTTTAGCAGGATATGGTCTTAAAGTATGGGTAAACTATAGAAGCGGAGCAGCTGAGGCGGATGCTGTACAAGCTGAAATTGAAGCTGCTGGCGGGCAGGCTGCAGTTATTGGTTTTGATGTAAGCGATGAGGCTGCTTTTGTAGATGCAATAAAAACTATAATTGATAGCGATGGAGAGCTAAGTTATCTTGTAAACAATGCTGGAATTACAAATGACAAATTGGCACTTCGTATGAAGACAGAAGATTTTATGTCTGTAATTAATGCAAACTTGCTTTCTACTTTTATAGGATGTCGTGAATTCTTTAAAGGCGCAAGAAAGAAAAAATTTGGTTCCGTTGTAAACATTGCATCTATTGTCGGTGAGACAGGAAATGCAGGGCAGACGAATTATACGGCGAGTAAAGGCGGTGTTATTGCAATGACAAAATCATTTGCACTTGAAGCTGCAACAAGTGGTATTCGTTTCAATGCTTTGACACCTGGATTTATTGCTACAGAAATGACGCAGGTATTAAGTGATGAAGTAAAAGCCGGTATTAATGCAAAAATTCCTATGAATAGAATGGGTGAACCTCGTGAAATAGCAGAAGCAACAGCTTTTTTACTCTCTGACAGTGCTTCTTATATTACAGGGGAGACATTAAAAGTAAATGGTGGAATGAATATGGCATAAGTTTCTTGATTTATTTTTGGTTATTTCCAATTTGATTAAGTTAATTATGCTATAATTACGAGATTTTAAACTTAAAGACAGGAGCTATAATGGCACTTTTAGACGATATTAAAGAAGTAGTAGTAGAACAATTAAGCGTGAGCCCAGATGAGGTAAAAGAAGATTCGAAATTTGTTGAAGATCTAGGTGCAGATAGCCTTGATGTAGTAGAATTAGTAATGGCTCTTGAAGAAAAATTCGATATCGAAATTCCTGATGATGAAGCTGAGAAGATTCAAACAGTTCAAGACGTTGTTAACTACATAGAGAACAAGTAGTCGTAGTTTACTTATTCAGGAAGATCTACTTCCTGAGAGTAAATATTTTTAGTAGTTAATTAGGTAATTAATTTTTAAAAGTATTTTAATATATTTATTTTATGGAGAGTATGTAGATGAGAAGAGTAGTAGTAACTGGCCTTGGTATGATTAATTCTGTTGGACATGATAAAGAGAGTGCATTCAAAGCA
>JAMOSE010000076.1 GCA_027063215.1 Sulfurimonas sp.
CCTCCCGGCTATAATCTTGTCTGCAAAAAATCAAAACTTCTTTTAGAAAAAATTGCAGAACCTTCTTCTGTTCCAACCCCTAATGTAGATGAACTTTTTCAAGCATTAAGCAGTTGTAAAAAAGAAAACGCCGTTGGCATAATTTTAAGCGGAAGCGGACATGACGGCACAAAAGGTGTAGAAGCCATAAAACAAAACGGCGGACTCACCATAGCGCAGTCTCTCCAAGAAGCACACAGCGCAAGCATGCCACAAAGTGCCATTCAAAGTGGTTTTGTAGACTATGTTTTAGATGCAAAACAAATAGGTACGAAACTTGAAAGTATTATAAACCGCATCCCAAAAGCACTCGTAAGCATTACAAATCTTTTAAAAGAAAAAGAGCAGCTGGATATACAAAAGTATAAAGATGAAACAATATTACGCCGACTGAACAAACGTATGTTTCTCACAAAATGTAAAAATCTTGATGAATATTTAAACTATTTGCATATTGAGCCAAAAGAGTTGCATCTCTTATATCAAAATATTTTAATAGGTGTTACACAGTTTTTTAGAGACACAAAAGCATTTGAGGCACTGGAGAAAGAACTCCTTATATATTTAAAAGACAAACCTCATAACTATGAACTAAGAGTCTGGTCAATTGCATGTTCAACAGGGGAAGAGGCATACTCTCTAGCTATTATAATAGATAAAGTCTCTAAACGACTCAAGAAAAAATTTGATGTACATATATTTGCGACAGATATTGATGAAAAGGCACTGGAGTTTGCAAGAAAAGCGATTTATCCTAAAAAATCATTTGAAAAAACAAATAAAAATATACTGAAAAACTATTTTATAAAAAAAGAAAACAGATATAAAGTGAACGAATTCATACGTTCACAAATTGTTTTTACAAAACACAATATACTCCAAGATCCGCCTTTTACAAACCAAGATATTATAAGTTGCAGAAATTTTCTTATTTATATTTTACCTGAAATTCAAAAAGAACTTTTTTCACTTTTTCACTACGCTCTCAAAGAAGACGGATTGCTCTTTTTAGGATCTTCGGAATCAACTTTAATGAGTACGCAATATTTTAAGGCCTTGAGTTTTGAGCATAAGATATATATAAAAGAGGCACTTAAGAATCCGCCAAAAATTTCTTCTCACTACTTTTCCAAACATTTAGGAGAAAAACCCGACAACTCTTTTATGCATACAAAAAAAGTTCATGACTTTAATCTTGAAGATGAAATTACCAAAGCGATTTTTGAACTCTTTTCTCCAGAATGTATAATCATTGACAATAATTATTCTATTATATACAAAAAAGGAGAGAACCCCTTTTTATCTTTGCCTGATGGGTTTGTCACTCTCAATATTGTTGAGAACCTGAGAAAAGAGCTTCGATATAGTGTAAAAAAATTACTTGATGAAGTATTTAGAACATTTAAAACTGCCGGTACAAAATTTATACAAATACAGCTACATGAAAAAGAGGAAACTTTTGTCCGAATTATTGCTTATCCTTTTAACGATACAAACAAAAACTCTCTCGCTATGCTCTATTTTCAAAAGTTACATAAAAATGATTTAGAATTTAATATCAATGATATCGTTTTACCCAATGAATCTTCTGTCATCGATAACCTGACAAACCGTATTGAAGAGCTGCAACATGACAATCATGCTCTTTTAGATGAGCTCACGCTCTCCAAAGAGAATATGCAACTGCTTAATGAAGAATTACAAAGTGCAAATGAGGAGTTACAAAGCTCCAACGAAGAGCTTGAAACTTCTAACGAAGAACTGCAAACTTCCAATGAAGAGCTCCATACTTCTATAGCCAATGAGCAAAAACTCCAAAAAGAGCTCTCTTTAATACTTAATTCTACGCATGATGGTATTATAGGACTTGACCTAGAGGGCAGACACACCTTTGTCAACAAAGCGGCACTGCAAATGCTTGGCTATAAAAAAAGGGAGTTGTTAGGAAAAAATGCTCATAGAATCTGGCATCATACGAAACCAAATAATGAGCATTATCCCTTTGAAAAGTGTACCTTGCACAGCTACCTTATAAAAGGAAAATCTATACGCACTGAAGATCTGTTTTTTAAAAAGGATGGCACACCTTTTGATGTAGAAGTCATGCAAAATCCGATTATTGAAAA
>JAMOSE010000077.1 GCA_027063215.1 Sulfurimonas sp.
TTTTGCAAATTTTTTGGTATTTTTTTCCCAAAGTTTTGTAATTTTTGGACTTCTTGGTCCTTTGGTATTCATATGCATTGGCACTCCGTCTGAAAGCCATGTGATATATGCTGCCATAGCCAAACCAGCCTTGGTATTGACAATAGATTGTTGTCCGTTCATACAGCGTAAAAAACAGCCATTTATTCTATCTTGCAGTGTAATAATCGCATGATGTCTTTTTGAATACGAAGGAAAAGCGGTTGCCGTACCTATAAAAGTCCCTATGTTTTGTGTTGTTCCTGTTCTGCCGTCCTTCCCAGCTAAATGGCAGTTTTTGCAGGTAAGTTTGCTATGGACCAGATCTTTAGTAAGCGGATGCGTGTAAGTATGGTTGATGATATCTTCACCAAGTTTAACCATCTCCCCTACTGTACCTTCTGGATAAGAGTAACTCTCTTGAGCATAAAGCCATGTACTTATAAACAGTAAAACTATTCCCACTCTTTTTTTCATTTTATAATTTCCCCTTTACATTTTTTTAAACGAATCTCTTTGATCTGTTTTACCTCTTTTTCTATGCCAAGCAACATATCATACTCTTGAGTATCTGTTTCATGATCTTCTTGCATCCTTTTTTTATGCTCTTCAATGGTATCAAGCCATTCATCAATCACTTCATCGGAAACACCACAATCTAGAGCATCATTCTTCTCATTTTCAAGCATTTTAGTAGCTATTTTTTTCAGTATATGTAACAATTTTACGCTCCTGTAAGTTTATAAATCATTTTTGCTGCTAACAACAATAAAACAACCGCAATAAGCTTTTTTACCTGTGAAGGCGTCAAACGGTAGTGCATAATTCGATCACCCAGATACCCACCGATAATTGCAGCTACAGTCACAACACCCAAAAGTGCCCAATCCATATCTACAAAACTCAGATAAGTAGCAAATGCTCCCAATGTTGAAAACGGAATGACAAAGCTAATAGCATAAGCAGCTTTTTTTGCATCAAAACCCAAGAGAATTAAAAGTGGCATAATAAGTGAACCACCACCTACCCCTATTGTCCCTGAAATAAGCCCAACTGTAGCTCCTATAACATAAAGAATCCATGCTTTATCATAAACTACTTTTTGCTCTCTATTTGAAAAGATGAGTAATAACGCACTCACAATTAAAAATGAAACTAACATCCATTCAATTATCTCTTTTTGCACATACTGACTCAGCCATGCACCAATAGGTGTTGCTATCATAATACTTACAATAAGAGGAATAGCAAACTTTATGTCTAAAACACCACGAAAAAAGTTCATAATTGATGCAGTTATAGTTGAAGCGGAGTTAATAAAGAGTCCTATAGCTTTTGCCAGATTTAAAGGCATACCCATCATAGAAAAAATAGGCACCAACCCTATGGCTGAACCGACACCTCCCATAGAAAAGAGCGTTGAAAGAGCCAATGTCAAGAAAAAATATATGACATAATATTCCATTTTAGAGTTTTATCCCTTTTGCTTTCCCACCTTTAAGGGCATCCATCAGTCCTAAAAGTCCACCTATCAAATACTTTACTTCAAAGCCTTCACTTGCAAGATATGTTCTTGCCATATTTGAGCGATCTGCTTTTGGACAAGCGACGACAATGAGTTTGTCTTTTGGCAGTTCATCAAGTCTTTCAGGTAGTTCATTTGCAGGAATTTTCAAACCAAAATTTACTTGCCAGACAGCTGTTTCAAACCCAACACGCACATCAACAAGCTCACACTTTCTTTCATTATATAAAGCAATAAATTCTTCAATTTCTATACGCATATTACTCATTTCACTCGGTACTATTTTTTTAGCTAACGCTTGCATCTTCATCCTTTTAGTCTGTTTATATAATCTCGTGCTTTATCTCCACGCAAGCCCTCTACTAAGCCTAACATCCCATCTGTCAGGTATTTAGCATCAAATCCTTGGAGTTTTAGATAAAGTCGTGCTATTTCGGCACGATCGTAATGTGGACACATTGTCACAATAGTTTTATTTTTATCTATCTCATCAAGTCTATCTGGCAGTTCATTGAGTGGTATATGATCTCCAAAACCAAGACTCCATGCTTCATACTCTTCATGAAATCGAATATCTATGATCTGCAGTTCCCCTTTTGCATATCT
>JAMOSE010000078.1 GCA_027063215.1 Sulfurimonas sp.
TCCTAAAGCTAAAAGTTTTTCTTTACCATCAAACTTATACTTTAATCTCCATAGTTTAGTGTTTCGTTTTGTTACCAGTAAAAATAATCCTCCACCATCTTTGTTATGATAAGGGTACTTTTTCAATGTACCCCTATATATACCCCTAAAAAGTTGAGATTACTATAATATACATTGAATTAAGCTAGACTAATAAATTGATTAAGTTTCGTATTTTAGGGGTTTTTTAGACTTATTTGGATGTTGTTAGATTGATGGGTGGATGGGGTAGAGGGATTCGAACCCCCGAATGCCAGTACCAAAAACTGGTGCCTTACCGCTTGGCGATACCCCAATGTGTAATAGTAGTAATTAAATGATTGGTTGCGGAAGCAGGATTTGAACCTGCGACCTTCGGGTTATGAGCCCGACGAGCTACCGAACTGCTCTATTCCGCGGTGTTTAAACACATTCACTCTGTGTTTGTGAGCGAAATTATAGACAAAAAAGTATCTAATGTCAAGGGTTTTGCAAAAAAGTTTCAAATTTTTTTATTGACCTCTTTTTAATGAAGATTTTTATATAATACGTGCATAATAAATATTTATGAAAAAGAGACAAAATGACACCAAATGAGAGAGTTTTAAAAGCTATAGAAGAGATCAAAAAAGGGAAGATGGTCATTATGATTGATGATGAAGACAGAGAGAATGAGGGAGACCTTGTTTATGCTGCTGCATTTTCTACACCCCAACATGTCAATTTTATGGCAACACATGCAAGAGGGCTTATCTGTGTAGCACTTTCACGTGAAATAGCAAACAGACTGGAGCTTAACCCAATGGTTAGTTCAAATACTTCATCATATGAGACTGCTTTTACAGTATCAGTTGATGCAAAGACAGCAGCAACCGGGATCTCTGCAAAAGAGAGAGACGATACAATCAAAATCTTAGCAAATCCTATCTCCAAAGCAGATGAGCTTGTGAAACCAGGACATATTTTTCCACTTATTGCAAAAGAGGGTGGTACACTTGTGCGAACAGGACATACGGAAGGTTCTGTTGATTTATGTCGTTTGGCAGGATTGAGTGAAGCGGGCGTGATTTGTGAGATCATTAAAGATGATGGAGAGATGGCACGTCGTGATGATTTAGATATATTTGCAAAAGAGCATAGTTTACATACGGTATTTATCTCTGATATTGTTGAGTATCGTTTGGCAAATGAACGTTTGGTCAAAGAGATAGATGTTCAAGAGATAGAGTTTTTTGATGTAAAAGTAACGCAGCATACATTTGAGGACCATGATGGCATAGAACATACAGCTATTCTTTTTTACAGTGCTGGTGAAATTGCGAATGTACGGGTACATAATGTTATGCCAGACAGGGAACTTTTACTTAATCAGGAAAAATACAACAATCTTATCCGATCAATTGAGTATTTAAAGAAAAACAGTGGTGTTTTGCTTTTTATAAATAAAACAAATCATCAAGATAATGCTGCTATGAAAGAGTTTGGTATTGGTGCACAGATCATTAAATCGTTTGGTATTTCTAAAATGAATCTTATTACTTCGCTAAAACCAACTGATTTTGTTGGGTTGAGTGGGTTTGGTCTTGAAGTCAAAGAAGTTGTTGACGTTTAGGGTTTAAAAAGTGATATAATTTTAAAAAAGATAGAAAATAGAAGGGGTATAAATGCACGATTTTATAGATGCGATTATGTTTGGTTTTAAAGAGATGCTTCGGGTGCGTACGATGAAATATGCTATGGTGAGTGGAATTATTGTTAGTTTCATATGGGTAGGAATTGGTATCTATTTTTGGAATGATATTATTACTTTAAGCAGTTCTGTTCTTTCTCTACTCCCTTTTTCTATGTTGCGATCTAATGGTGCATGGATGCTTTCGACATTTTTATGGTTACAGCTTGTTTTAGTAACTTTTGCTCTTATTTTTGCTTTTTTTGGTAATATATTTATTGGAAAAATGAGTCGGGAGAAGTATTCGTTTTTTTCTATATTTATAGGCATAGCAAGTGCAGTTTTTTGGAGTGTTGTATGGGTGTTTAAAGCAGATTATATTCATGCACAGTTTTTAAAACTTTTAACATGGTTACCATTTGAAACTGTAGAAAAAGGCATTGCTTTTCTTATTGGATTTTATCTTATTTATACAGCTATTATTGTGAGTATGATTTTTATAACAAGTATTACATCTACAAAATTTTTAGCTGAGGTAAGAGAAGAGTGTTTCCCTTATGATAGAATGTACGATGATCATGAGATAAGTACGATAGCACAGGCGATGCGGGATACTACGATCTTTTTATTTGCATCATTAGTTTCTTTTCCATTTCTTTTTGTTCCTATTATAAATTTTATCATTTTAGTAGCTTTATGGGTATGGCTTATGAAAGATACAATTGTCAGTGATGCTTCTGCTTTTGTCTTTGGAGATATTGATAAAAAGAGACTGCAAGAATATCAAGTGGGTATTTGGAGTATTAGTATAATCGGATCGCTTTTTAATTTTATGCCTGTTTTGAATGTTTTTGGACCATATTTTACAGAGCTTGCAATGTTTCATTACTTAAAAGATAAAAGGGAATATTAAATGCAGAAAAATATATCTAAAACAGCTGATGGTGTAAAGATTAACTTCTTGGGAAGTGTAGAGAAGCAAAATATTGTTACGATGGTACAAAACTGTTCGACTGGGAAGTGTGAATGTATGAGTGATGATACAAAGGCTAAGATCAAAGATATGAGAGTTGATGGAAGTGACGGTAATGTTGAACTCTCTTTAGAAGGGGAGATCTCTGTAGAAGAGATTCAAGAAGCACTGCAAAACTCGAAAGTTATTCATTAGCAATGAGTCAAGTCAAAGAGTTTTTTGCTTACGGTGAAAAAGTACCTGGTTATGATGTTCGTGTTTTAAATGAACGGGAAGCTCGTGCAGCTGCTGGTCTGCTCTTTATTGGTGCTTTTTTAGGACTTACCAATGGTGTTATGCTTGGTACTGCTGTTTTTTCAGAGTATTTTGTCTCTTTTTTTGCACTTGATTTTACCATTCGTGTCATTCAGCCACGCTACTCTCCAAGTCTTCTTTTAGGGCGTTTTTTTGTACAGAATCAAACACCTGAGTATGTAGGTGCTGATCAAAAACGATTTGCGTGGATGTTGGGTATGATTATAGCCTGGCCTATGTTTTACTATCTTGTGATTGATTTTCAGCCAAATCCTATGAAAGTTCTTGTTTGTTTGATCTGTATGGCGCTGCTCTTTTTTGAATCTGCTTTTTCTGTCTGTCTTGGATGCAAAATTTATCATCTTGTTAAAAAACAGCCGCCGACACACTGTCCTGGTGGTGTGTGTGAAATGCGTATAAAAGAGGCTGTGCAGAAGTTTGATCCTATTCAAAAAGTTATTTTGGTGTTTACCGTGTTTGCTATTTTTTACGGAACATATCTCTATATGACACAGCTTAAAGATAGAACAGCTTTGGTTCAAAAGCTTAAAATAATGATGATGAGTGAAGCAGAGTTACAAAAACTTGAAGAGGCTGCTTATCAAAAAGAGCTTGAAGCATTTGATAATGATGATGATTTTTAAAAGAGGATATCTGAAGTGAAAAAAGTACTGATTATGTGTACGGGGAACAGTTGTCGCAGTATTATTGGTGAAGCCTTGATAAACAAAGAGTTAGATGGTGTAGAAGCACAAAGTTGTGGAGTAAATCCAAGTGGCAGCGTAAATTCAAATGCAAAAAAAGTTTTAGAGATGCATGATGCCTGGGATGAATCCTACTACTCAAAACATCTTGATGCACTTATTAACGAAGATTTCGATCTTGTTGTTACTGTATGTGATCATGCCAAAGAGACCTGTCCTGTTTTTCCAAAGCCCATAAAAAAGATTCATATCGGTTTTGAAGATCCTGACGGAAAAGAGTTTGAGGCTTTTGAAGAGACATATGTACTTATCAAAGAGAGACTTTTAGAAGAAGTGAAAAAGAATCTTTCATGAGTTACTATGCGGCACTCTTACTTTTTTTTACAGGAGTAGGTGTAGTTGTTTTTTTAGGCTATTTTGTCTTGAAAATAAAAAAGGAACGAGCACTGAAAAAACTTCTTGCTACACCTTTTAAAAAGCAGTGGCGTATCTATCTGCAAAAGACACCTCACTACAATAAACTTCCCTTAGAAGATAGAAAAAAAATTGAACACTCTATTGTTATGTTTACATATATGAAAGAGTTTATGGGTGTTGGTATAGAGGTAACAGAAGAGATGAAGGTAATTATCGCTTTTTATGCCTGTCTTTTACTCTTACATAAAAGAACAAGTAACTGTTATGATAACTTAAAGACCATTATTATCTATCCATCTGCTGTAGCATTTGAAAATCTACAAGCTGTTGGCGGTATCTATACAAAAGAAAAGTTTCTTATTGATGGACAGGCAGCAAATGATACAGTGGTAATTATCTGGCATGATGCAAAAAAAGAGGCTTATCATCTTCGACACAATAATGTTATTGTGCATGAGTTTGCACATGAGATCGATTTTATGGATGGTGAGATTGATGGTGTACCACCGATAGAACGTTCAAAGTATGATGAGTGGACACGTATACTATTTCATGATTATAAAAAACTCAATGCGCTTGTGCTTAAAAACAGAGAATGGGGTAAATACAAACTTCTTGGTGCTTATGCCGCAACGAATGAAGCAGAGTTTTTTGCAGTAGTTACAGAGCGTTTTTTTGAAACACCACATCATCTGAAAAAACATTTTCCAGAGCTTTACAATGAATTAAAAAGTTTTTACAATATTGATACATTACAATTAGTAAATGAATAAACGGAGTTAGAATGGCGAATAAAACAACGATACAATGTCCAAATTGTCAAGCAGAGATAGATGTCAATGCGATTCTCTATCATCAACTTGAAGATGAGCTAAAACAGAAAAATATAGCAGAACAAAAAAAGCTCAAAGAAGAGATGGCGGCACAGAAAAAAGAGTATAAAGAGGCTTTTAATGCTTTGAAATCTCAAGAAGAAGCCATACAAGAGCAAAAAGAGCAGTTTGATGAAGCCTTGAAAAGAGCAACGCAACAACAATTAAAAATCGAAAAACAAAAAATGCAAGAAGCCTTGAAAAAAGAGTTGGCTCAAGAGCAGGAAGAGTCTTTGGCTTTGTTAAAAAAAGAGCTTGAAGAGAAATCAAATCAAGTTAAAGAACTGCATAAAACACAAGCAGAGATCCAAAAACTTAAACGAGAAAAAGATGAACTCAGTTCAAAAATAGAGGCTCAGGCAGAACTGAAACTGACAAAAAGACTGCAAGAAGAGAAAGCAAAGATTTACAAAGCTGCAGATGAAGAAAATGAACTGAAGTTAAAACAAAAAGAGGAGCAGTTAAAACAGCTTCAAGAACAGCTTCAAATTGCGCAAAGAAAAGCAGAGCAGGGCAGTATGCAACTTCAGGGTGAAGTTCAGGAGTTGGCTATTGAAGAGTACTTAGGCGATCGATACCCTTTTGATGTTATAGAAGAGATTAAAAAAGGGGCAAGAGGAGCAGATTGTGTTCAAATTGTTCATACAAGAGAGATTCCAAACTGTGGAAAAATATACTATGAGAGTAAACGTACAAAAGACTTTCAAAAAACATGGATTGAAAAATTTAAAGCAGATATGAGAGAAAAGGGTGTTGATTTGGGTGTGCTTGTAACGCAGGTTTTACCAAATGAACTGGATCGAATGGGTCTTGTTGATGGTGTATGGGTCTGTACCTTTGAAGAATTTAAAGGTTTAAGTGCTGTCTTAAGAGAAAATATTATTAAAATTCATCAAGCAAAAAGATCACAGGAGAACAAAACAGATAAAATGAGTCTTTTGTATAATTTTTTAACAAGTAATGAGTTTAAAATGCAGGTAGAAGCGATAGTAGAAGGTTTCTCAACGATGCAAGAGGATCTAGATAAAGAGAAACGTGCAATGGCAAGAATTTGGAAACAACGAGAAAAACAGATAGAAAAAGTTCTTGAAAATACCATCGGAATGTATGGTTCTATAAAAGGGATTGCCGGAAATGCTGTTGGCAGTGTCAAGGCTTTGGAACTTCCATATGATGAAGATGATGAATAATGTTTTTTTGTGAAATTTTTGATATTATAAAAAAGAAAGTTAATAAAAAAGAAAGTAGAGTAAAATGAGAGATTTTTTTAGAAGAATTGAAGATGGTGATGAGTTTATAGTAGAGACAGATATGAATGCATATGCATACAGTAACAAATATGGATGGCTTTTAAGTGTCTTTATAAAATTTGATGCGAGTGATGAAAATACAAAAGGCTTTGAAGAATTTTTAGAGACAAAAGAGTCCCTGATTATTGCCCTTGAACATGATGAAAAAGCAAAGTATGTCGGTGGACGCAGTATTGATGGATGGAGTGAGCTCTATTTTTATGCAGCAGAGTCAAAAGGGCTTGATAAAATTGTAGCAAAGATTTTAGCACCGAGTTCTTATGTTTATGAAAGTCATACGGTACGGGATGGAAAATGGGATTTTCATCATAAAAATCTTACACCAAATGAGCTTGAATTGGCACATATGCAAAGTGAAAAGATTATCTATCTTTTAGAAGAAGAGGGGGATGATTTAGCTGTAGTTCGTCCTGTTGAACATTATATCTCTTTTGATACGCCAACACAAAAAGAGAAATTTTTACATGGATTGGACTTGGATGGTTTTCGTTTTAAAGATGAGGTTAGTTCTGAAGAATTTGAAAATGGGCTTGCTTTGATTTCAGAGCATGCCGTAACAAAAGAAGCGGTTCAAAAAGTTGTTGAAACACTCTTTGAAGCTATAAAAAGTGAACAGGGATATTATGAAGGTTGGAGTACAACGCTTGCTGGTGAAGAGTTTTAATGTTTAAAATAGTCGGAGTTATTAATTATCTGTTTGTAGTTTTTTTAAATGCATTTACCGATCTTGGACATAAGATTATTATTCAAAATACAATTTTTAAAGTCTATGACGGATCAACACAGATTGTTTTGACGGCTATTGTAAATGCTTTGATTTTACTGCCTTTTATATTGGTATTTTCGCCTTCAGGTTTTTTGGCTGACAGATTTCCAAAAAATAAGATTATGCAATACTCCGCACTCTTTGCCGTACTTATTACGCTGGGTATTACGTATGCTTATTATCATGGTCAATTTGTGTTTGCTTTTACCATGACATTTCTTTTGGCACTGCAGAGTGCTATCTATGGACCGGCTAAGTATGGTTATATTAAAGAGCTTTTTGGAGATAAATATATCAGTGGTGGAAATGGTGCTGTTCAGGCGGTAACTACCGTTGCTATTCTTGGAGGTATTATCTTTTATACGGTGCTTTTTGAAAGTATGTATCAAGATAATTTTACAAGCGAAGCAGAAATTTTACAGGCTATAGCGCCTATCGGATGGCTTTTGGTTATCAGTTCAATTTTAGAATGGTTTTTAACATCAAAATTGCCAAATAAAATGAGAGCACGCAGTTGTAAAAAGTTTAATTTGAAAAAGTATATTACAGGCTTTTATCTTAAAAAGAATCTGAAAACTTTAACGCGAAAAAGAGAGATTTTTGAAGCTGTTATTGCACTTGGACTTTTTTGGTCTATTTCGCAGGTAGTATTGGCTATATTTGGTGAATATGCAAAAGCAGAGCTTGGCGTGACAAATACCATTTATGTTCAAGGTGTAATGGCACTTGCAGGAATAGGAATTGTTGTAGGTTCTATCATGGCTGCAAAACTTTCAAAATATTATATCAATCTTGGAATAAGTGGTCTTGGAAGTATTGGAATTACTTTCATTGTTTTAACTATTCCTTTTATACACTCTATGGCAGTGATAGCTGTAATGTTTACTCTCTTTGGAATTCTCTCAGGTTTTATTCTTGTTCCATTAAATGCTTATATACAGCATCTTGCTTCGTCTATACATCTTGGTACTATACTCGCAGCAAATAATTTTATACAAAATATTTTTATGTTTTCCTTTTTGTTATTAACAACAATTTTTGCCTATTTTGGAATGAATGCAGAAGTCTTATTCTATTTAATGGGAGGAGTTGGAATTTATCTTGTTTATATCTTGTTTAAGAGATATGATGTCGATATATTTTGGGCACTCATGGAGATTTTAACTGCATTCCGACATAAGTATATTTATCATGGTTTAGAAAATATTCCTGAAGATAAAGCAGTTTTACTTCTTGGTAACCATGTGAGTTGGCTTGATTGGATTCTTTTACAGTTACCATTGAAAAGACGTATAAATTTTATGATGGATAAAGATATTTATCATTGGAAATGGCTACATCCTCTCTTTAAAAAAGGAGAAGTTATTCCTCTTTCACCCCGAGCTTTTAAAGATGCTTTGAAAGAGGCGTCTAAACGATTGAAAAATGGTCGTATTGTTGGTATTTTTCCAGAGGGTGGAATTAGTCGTGATGGAAAGTTTGGAGAGTTTCATCGCGGTTATGAACTTATTGCAAAAGATTATGATGGTGTTATTATCCCTTTTTATATTGACAGTGGAATATTTGGCAGTACTTTTTCAAAATATAAAGTGAAAAATGCTAAACTTAATCCTTTTAAAAGACGAGAAATTCATATCTATTTTGATGAAGCAGTTTCCAAAGAGATTAAAAGCCAAGAATTGAAAAAAATTGTAGAAAAAATAAGGGACAAGTATGAAGCTAAATAAACCAAAACATAATCTTTTTAGAAATGGAATGTATGCGGTAGAAGGGTTTATAGATATTGTAAAGAATGAGACATCTTTTAAATGGCAGTTGTTGATGTTTTTTGTATTGGGTATTGTTGCTTGGGTATTACCAATTAGCTTTGGCTATGCGAGTGTACTTTTCTTGTCACTCTTTATTCCCATCCTTGCTGAAGTTGCAAATTCTGCACTGGAACGTGTTGTAGATCTTGTGACACAAGATTACCATATTTTAGCAAAACAAGCTAAAGATGCGGGAGCGACACTTGTCCTTTTAAGTCTTATTTTTATGGCTCTTATCTGGATAGCTGTTTTACTGCTTGCATTTGAAATTGTTTAAGGGAATAATGTGAGATTTTTTCTTCTGTTTTTACTCTTTTTTACACTCTTAGGAGCACAGGAGCGACCAAAGATTGCACTTGTTCTTAGTGGTGGTGGCGCACGGGGTGGCGCACATGTTGGAGTGTTAAAGGTTTTGGAGAAAAATCGTGTCCCTATTGACATAATTGTTGGAACAAGTATGGGCTCTTTTATGGGTGGACTCTATGCAGCAGGAGAGTCACCGCAAGAGATTGAAAAGATGCTTGTTACTACAGATTGGAAAGAGTACATTCGTGCAGATTTTGATCGTTTCAAAATTCCAATGCAAAGAAAGATGCTAGAGTATCAGTATCAAGGACGTATTGGTTTTGGAATTAATGCTCAAAATCAAGTTGTTTTGCCGACAGGTCTGCTCAAACGTGAACCCTTACTGCTAAAATTTGACGAATTAACGCAGGATGTTTATGACATCAGGGAGTTTGATAAACTCTCTATCCCTTTTCGTGCAGTAGCAACAAATATACAAAATGGTAGTGCTGTTATACTCAAGTCTGGTTCTCTTGGCAAAGCCATCTATGCATCGAGTGCAATTCCTGGCGGACTACAACCGATAAATATTAATGGAATTGATTTAGTAGATGGTGGGGTGAGTGACAATATTCCCATTCAAGTTGCAAAAGATATGGGTGCTGATATTATTATAGCTGTTGATGTCAGTGAAAATTTCTCTGAGACAGTTGATGTCAACTCATACTTTGTTGTTATGGGGCAGTTAGTCGATATTTTAATGCGTAAAAATGCCAATAAATCACTTGAACTTTTAAGTGATAAAGATATTTTAATAACTCCAAATTTGGAGGGTTATACCGGTTTAGATGCAGATAAATATGCGCCAATTATCCAAAAAGGTTATGAAGCAGCGCTCAAAAAAGAAAAGGTACTACAAAAGCTTTCTCTCTCAAAAGAGGAATATGCAAAATATAAAGAGCAACACAGACAAAAGCATAAACCAAAACAGATTATTATTGATGAGATAAAAATTGACAATGCAACTTATCTTGCGAATGATATTATAAGAAAACAGATACGACAAAAAGTAGGTGCGGCTTTAGATGCTGATGCTTTGCGTGAGGATATTTTAAATATCTATCATATGATGATTTTTGACAGTATTACTTACTCTATAAAAGAGAAAAACAGTAAGAACATTTTAGTAATAAAAACAACACCGAGTTGGAACAATAAGGGTGATGTACTTTTTTCTTTTTCATTAGATGACGACTTTAAAGGAAACTCTTTTTACTCGCTAAAAGTGGGATACTTAATGTATGGTATTAACTCTCTTGGTGCAGAGTGGCGTACAGATCTTGAGATAGGAAAGAAACAGCATTATGCTATGAGTTTTTATCAGCCTTTAGATGATGAGCAGATGTTTTATCTGCATCCATTTATTGGATATGAGAAGATGACCTATACTATTCCGACAGATACACTTGGAAATCAAGAGCTTGAAAGTATAGGATATGGAGGTGGTATTGGTTTTGGGGTTAATTTTACAAGAAGTTTTCGAGCAGAGTTAAGCTTTAATATGTATCAAGACAAATCAAAAATAAATTTTTTGAACTATGATGAAAAATTTAAGGCAAGAGAGGCTAATCTAAAATTTTTATATGATTCGCTTGATAATTATAACTTTCCAAACAGTGGTGTGTTAGCTCAGTTACAATTGAAAAAAGATGCAAAGTCATGGGGAAGTGATTATGATTATGAACAGATATATGCAACGCTGCAAAAGCCCTTTAGCTACTTTAATAACTCATTTATATTTTCTGCAAAATTTGGAAAAACAGATATAAAAAGCGCAATTAAAGGTGCTGTTACTCTCTCTGACAAGTTCTATCTTGGTGGAATGTTTAATCTTTCTGGTTACCAGTCGTATGAATTAGTTGGCAATAATGTTGCATTTGGAAATTTAATGTATAGATACCGTTTGAAAAATGGTGGATTTTTTGGCTCACTTGGGATGCCCTTGTATGCCGGAGTAACTTTGGAGAGTGGAAATATTTGGGATGATGGAGCGAGTTTTACGTCTGATAATATGAAATATGCTTCTTCAATCTATCTCTCAGCAGATACGCCTTTTGGAGCATTGTATTTTACTTATGGCTATGCAAATGCAGATCATAAAAGTTTATATCTTACATTAGGAGAAAAATTTTGAAAAACAGAACTTTAATTATCGGTGCCGGTGGTGTTGGTCGTGTTGTAGCACATAAATGTGCAATGAATGCAGATATTTTTGGAGAAATTACACTGGCAAGTCGTACAAAAAGCAAGTGTGATCAGATCGCTTCTGAGATTACAGAAGTGCATATTCATACAGCTACAGTTGATGCTGATAATACAGAAGAGTTGATAGCACTTATAAAAGAAGTTGATGCTACTATTGTTATTAATGTTGCTTTGCCATATCAGGATCTTACAATTATGGATGCCTGTATAGCAACTGGTGTGGATTATTTAGATACTGCAAACTATGAGCATCCGGATGAAGCGAAGTTTGAGTATAAAGAACAGTGGGCAAGAGACAGTGCTTTTAAAGAAGCTGGTATTATGGGACTTTTAGGGAGTGGATTTGATCCGGGTGTGACAAATGTATTTTGTGCTTATGCGCAAAAGCATTACTTTGATGAGATCCATACTATTGATATTTTAGATTGTAATGCAGGAGATCACGGCTACCCGTTTGCAACAAATTTTAATCCGGAAATTAACCTGCGTGAAGTGAGTGCAAAAGGGCGCTACTGGGAAGAGGGCAAATGGATAGAGACCGATCCTATGGAGATCAAAATGGTATGGGACTATCCAGAAGTTGGACCAAAAGATAGTTATCTGCTCTATCATGAGGAGATGGAATCTCTTGTTAAGCACATCAAAGGGCTTAAACGAATACGCTTTTTTATGACCTTTGGAGAGAGTTATCTTACACATATGAAGTGTTTGGAGAATGTCGGTATGCTTGGCATTGAACCGGTTGAGCATCAAGGTCAAAAGATAGTGCCTATCGAGTTTTTAAAGACACTGCTTCCCGATCCGGCCTCACTTGGTCCTCGAACAAAGGGAAAAACAAATATCGGTATTGTAGCAGAGGGCATTAAAGACGGCAAAAAGAAAAAGATCTATATTTATCAGGTTAGTGATCATGAGCAGTGTTATAAAGAGGTAAAATCTCAGGCAGTTTCTTATACAACAGGTGTTCCGGCAATGATAGGGGCAAAGTTAATGCTTGAGAAAGTTTGGTATCAAGAGGGTGTGTATAATATGGAAGAGTTTGATCCTGATCCGTTTATGGATGAATTAAACAAGCAGGGACTTCCTTGGCAGGTAAAAGAACTTTAAGATGCAAGAAGCTCACCTGCGTACTCCTTACTACCTTTGTGAAGAGGAACTTTTAGAGAACAACCTTAAAATCTTGGATCGCGTGCAAAAAGAGAGTGGAGCTAAAATTATTTTGGCGCTCAAAGGCTTTGCAATGTTTTCAACTTTTGATCTCGTTGCAAAATATCTCAAAGGGTGTACGGCAAGTGGACTTTATGAAGCAAAACTTGCTCGTGAAGAATTTTGCAGGCATAATCATAAGGCCGAAGTTCATACCTATTCGCCTGCTTTTAAAGAAGATGAGATTGAGGAGATAGCAAGAATTTCTGATCATATAGTCTTTAATTCCCCAAATCAAATAAAAAGATTTCTTTGGAAAATAAAAGAGATTAATCCTGATATAGAGGTCTCTTTACGTGTCAATCCTGAACTCTCCTCTTCACCGGTAGATATCTATAATCCCTGTGGTCTTTACTCAAGACTCGGAACAACAGTTGAAAATTTTGATGAAACACTTCTAAAAGATCTTGATGGGCTGAATTTTCATGCACTCTGTGAACAAGATGCAGATGCTTTAGAAGCGGTTTTAGAGAGTTTTGATGCTAAATTTGGACAATACTGTAAGAATTTAAAGTATGTTAACTTTGGTGGTGGGCATCATATTACAAAAGATGGGTATAATATTGAGAAACTTATTTGCTTAATCAAAGCATTTAAGAAAAAATATCCACATCTTACTATATATCTTGAACCAGGAGAAGCAGTTGGCTGGGAGAGTGGATATTTAGTTTCTACTGTTTTAGATATCTTTTCAAATGGAATGGATATTGCAATTTTAGATACTTCCGCTGAAGCACATATGCCAGATACTTTGGCTATGCCATACCGTGCAGAGGTAAGAGGTGCCGGCAAAGCAGGTGAGAAAAAATATACTTATCGATTAGGTGGCAATACCTGTTTAGCCGGTGATATTATGGGAGACTACTCTTTTGATAAGCCTTTAAAAGTTGGAGATAGAATCATTTTTGAAGATCAGAT
>JAMOSE010000079.1 GCA_027063215.1 Sulfurimonas sp.
TCATAAACAGCATAGATCCACTCAATGATCTCATACCCCGCAGCAACACTCCCAATGGCAAAAAATCCAAACAGGCTTGCAGGTATAATGGAGCAGAGTTTTTGTCGAACAAGGTACTCGGCTATGGCATAGGCATAAAAACCAACGACAAAATGCCCTATACGATCAAAATTGTTTCTCTCAAAACCAAACAGATTTGTTACAAAATCAAAAGGAACATTGGCAAAGGTATAGTGTCCTCCTACAGTATGCCAAAACATCCATATTGACATCAATGTGTAGGCAAAATTGCTAAAGCGAAATTTTGTATGAGTTGCTACCAAAAATAAAAAAACAATCACAATAGGCGTTACTTCAACAACCCATACTCTTCTATCAACCGGATCAATTCCAAGTGCAATAAAAAAAACACTAAAGAGCAGTGCCAATATATGTGGATAATAGTGACTTACTTTTTTCATTGTTATATCTCCTCTTTTTGCATCATCGCTTTTTCATAAAGTTTTTCTTCATTAATAATACACAATTTATTATCTTTACTTGTAATAATACCCTCTTTTTTAAATGCTATCATATGCAGATTAACTACTTTTCTGCTTGAGCCTATCATCTTTGCGAGTGTCTCCATTGAGAGATCTTCAATGATATCCAGACTCTCTTCTTGATAATATCGTACAATCAAACGAGCCAATCGTGTTGCAGTATCATAAAAAATCAACTCTTTTGCAAAATTTTCCAACTCATACATCTTTTGACCAAAGTAAGAAAAAACATTTTCATTAAATATCGGATGTGAATAGAGTAATTCTCGTGCTTTTTGGACAGGTGTTTTTAAGAGCCATACGACATCTATTGTCTCAACAAGCATATCTTCATCTTTGGAGTAAAGCAGCCCTATTGTATCAAATATATCACCTTCGGTTAAGATCTCTGCAATATATTCCCGCCCGGTCTCCACGCAAAGTTGTGAAATCTTTACTCGTCCTTTGATGACAACAAAGAAAAACTGCTCTATTTCACTAAAAGAGATTGTGCTTTTTTTAGGCAGTGTCAGGGGTGTGAAATGGTTTAAAATATCATCGAGATCTTCTGATTTTGTTTTGGAAAAAAGCGAGGTCTCTTGCAAAACTTTTATACTTGGCGCATAGTAAAAAGAGTCTTTTCTCATTCTGCTTCTCCTAGTTTTTCTTTTGTTGCAATCCTGCCAAGTTCAATCATCTCATACGCTCTGTTAAACTCATAAAAATCACAGGCATCATTTGCGATATTTATCATAATATCGGGTGAGTATCCCGCCATTTTACACTCTAAGACACTGTTTTGCATAATATCTATCGTCTTACCGACAATAGCAAACATATTCATCTCATCAAACTCTGGTTTTGACTCTTTTTTAAAAAAATTTTGTGCTTTTTGTTGGAGTTCAAAAAAGATCTCTTGCCATCTGTTTTCTCTCTCTAACTCTTTTTTAGGTATTTTTATAGCATATTTTTTTGCATTGTAGGCATTGAGATTTACGGCTATGGTGATGTCTGTATCATCGGATATTGTAGGAGCTATGGGCAGCGGATTTAAAACGCCTCCATCTATTAAGTATTTGTTATTAATCTTTTTAGGGGTAAAGATGGTCGGAATAGCGATAGAAGCACGAATGGCATCAAGCAAATCTCCTTTTTGTAACCATACCTCTTTTTGTTTAACAAGATCCGTGGCAACTGCCGTGTATTTGATAGGCAGATCTTCTATATTTACCTCGCCTACCATCTCCTGAATTTTACGAAAGACTTTATCTCCCTGCATCATACCGCTTGAAAGAAATGAAAAATCAAGCAGTTTTGCAATGTCAAGTATATCAAGCCCAAGTACCCACTCTTTGTACTCCTGCAATTTTCCACACGCATACAGACCACCAATCAAAGCTCCCATAGATGAACCTGAGATCGACTCTATAACATACCCGTTTTTTTCAAGCTCTTCAATCACACCGATATGACTGTAGCCTCTCGCCCCTCCGCTTCCAAGCACGAGTGAAACTCTTTTTGTCTTATTTTTCATGGTTTATTTCCTTGTTTGGATATTCTTTATGTAATGGTTTTTGAATAAAAATCGGCACTATAAAAAGTGAAACCAGATA
>JAMOSE010000080.1 GCA_027063215.1 Sulfurimonas sp.
TATTGTTAAAAAACTGTGTGATGAACTTGGAATTATGATTGAAGTACACAGTGAGGTAGGAAAGGGAACAACTTTTAGACTTGATCTTTGTAAAGTGATCAAAAGATAACCATTTTTTAACAAGCATTGCTCTATAATTATTCTATGATTTCCCAAGACTCCATAGAAGCTCTAAAAGCCAGACTTGATATTGTTGATGTTGTAGGCTCTTATATTGAGTTGAAGAAAGCAGGGGGTAACTTCAAAGCCCCTTGTCCTTTTCATGATGAAAAATCTCCCTCTTTCGTCGTTAGCCCACAAAAACAGATCTTTCACTGTTTTGGCTGTGGTGCCGGTGGTGATGCTGTGAAATTTGTGATGGAGTATGAGAAGCTTAACTATCCAGAAGCTCTTGAAAAGCTTGCACAAACTTATAACTTTACACTCACTTATACCGATAACAAACAAAACAAACCGCGTACCAAGGTTATTGAACGTCTTAATGAGTGGTATCAGTCACTGCTTACACATAACCAAACTGCAATGGCTTATTTGCAAGAGCGCGGGATCTATGAGAGTAGTATAGAGAAGTTTGGTATTGGCTATGCACCCGCTTCGCATGAGACACTCAACTTCATTAAAGCGGAGCAGTTTCCTATAAAAGAGGCTATAGATGTTGGTGTTGTCGGCTATGAGCCATCTCGTAACCAGACTTATGCTCGATTTATTGAACGTATAACTTTTCCAATCTACTCCGCAAATGGTACAGTTGTTGGTTTTGGTGGGCGTACCATAACAGGACATCAAGCCAAGTATGTCAATTCTCCTGAAACACCACTTTTTAACAAGTCACGCCTTTTATATGCTTACAATCTTGCCAAACAGGCACTTTACAAAAAGCAGGAAATTATTATAACAGAGGGTTATCTTGATGTTATAATGCTCCATCAGGCGGGCTTTGACAATGCTGTCGCAACACTCGGAACTGCACTTACACACGATCATCTCCCATTGCTTCGCAAAGGTTCCCCTCGCGTTGTTATGGCTTATGATGGTGACAAGGCAGGGCGTGCCGCAGCACTGAAAGCTTCAAAACTGCTTTCAGCGTCAGGATTTAACGGTGGTGTTGTTGTTTTTGAAGGTGGTCTGGATCCGGCAGATATGGTAAAAGAGGGGCGTATTGAAGAGCTAAGCACAATGTTTCGATCTGCCAAGCCTTTTATTGAGTTTGTACTCGATGAGATCCTTTCTCTCTTTAATCTTCGTGATCCAAAAGAGAAAGAGTCCTGCATGCAAGAGGGTGTGGCATACTTAAAAACACTCTCGCCGATTTTGCAAGAGGAGTATAGAACTTATCTTGCTTCCCGTCTTGGTGGGCTGGGTGTTTCACCCTCACTTATTCGTTTAAATACGAACCAAAGAGATCTTCAAAATATGCCATTGGTACAAAATAACCGACATAGAGATATGTGGGAACTCACTTTGATTAAAACAGTTTTGGAGCATCCGGAATTTATAGATCATATACTTGATGTGATTGATCCTTCACTGTTGCAGTTTCATGCTCGTGAATTTTCTTTGGCTCTTGCAGGTAAAAAAGATGCTCCTGAGTTGATGGAAGTTTTGGTAGATGAGACGATTTTGGCACATAAAGATATAGAGGCACTCAATGCTGAACTGATTACCTTTTTAATGAAGTATTATGAGCGAGAACTGAAAAAAGTTAATTTTGCAACAAATATCTCGTTTGAGGAGAAAGCTTTTTATATCCGAAAATACCGAGATAAAATTGCAAAGCTTCGTTGTGGAGAGTTGGTGGGATTTAATGAATAAAAGAGAAGAGAGCATATGGGTTATTTGATACATTTTCATCTTTTGGCAGCAATTGCGTGGATCGGTGGATCTATTTTTATGTTTGTTTTGGGTGTAACACTTAGAGATAAACAGAAACAAAAAGAGGTTTATCCGCATGTCGGACCGATATTTGGTTATTTTGAGATTGTCTCACTTTTTATTCTTGTTATAAGCGGGATATTGATGATCCAAAATGATGGACTTTGGGAAATGCTTTGGAGTGGTGATCAAAGTGAAGTAACGCAGCTTTTAAAGATGAAGCTGTGGCTTGTCCTCTCT
>JAMOSE010000081.1 GCA_027063215.1 Sulfurimonas sp.
ACAGAAGTGAAGTAAGCAAACAGATAGCACTTGGAATTTGTGATGAAGTCAATGACTTGCAAAACGCAGGTATTAAGATCATTCAGGTAGATGAGGCTGCTTTTAAAGAAGGCTATCCGCTTAGAGATTCAAAAGTGCAGGCATATGAAGATTGGGCTGTTAGAGACTTCAAACTTGCAGTTAGCTCTGCAAAAATAGAGACACAGATCCATACCCATATGTGTTACAGTGAATTTAATGACATTATCGCAACCATTGAAGCGATGGATGCGGATGTTATCTCGATCGAGACTGCAAGAAGCGGTAATGAACTTCTCAAAATCTTTGCAAAAGTAGGCTACAAGCAAGAGGTGGGACCTGGTGTTTATGATATTCACTCACCTCGTATTCCATCAGTTGATGAAATAGTACAACAGATTCATTCACTTCTTGAGGTATTGCCTAAAGAGCAACTTTGGATAAATCCTGACTGTGGATTAAAAACGAGAAAATGGGAAGAGGTCAAACCATCTTTAAAAAATATGGTAGAAGCAGTTAAAATTATAAGAAATGAATTAAAATAAAAAAAAGAGAGTCATTTAAGGACTCTCTTTATAAAAGAATTACTATTGCATTCCTTTACAGTTACCGTGTTTGCAATTCATCCCTTTTGTTTTTAACATCATAGTATTATGCCCTCTAAAATTCGCAGCTGAATAGTGATCAAATGCCCATGAAGCAACTGTTTGTAACTCTTGCAATGTAATATTGCCTTTTTGTGAAGGCATTAAACCAAATTTAGCTATTTTTTGCTCTTTACAAAGCGCTTTTGCTCTACTTGGATTTTGAGCATAGTCAACTATAAATGCAACAGCATCCTTTTTCTTTGGATATTGCATCTTTATATGACGCATAACACCCATAAAAGGAGGTGCGATAAGTTTTGATTTATCTTGTGGCATAGTTTTACTATGACACATCGCACATTTGCTATCAAACAAATTTTCAGCACCATTTGATGCAAAAAGTGATGTCGTTAGAGCTAACAATCCGACTACTGTAGTTATTTTATATTTCATCTTTTTCCTTATTTTATAAGATTAACAAAGCAAAAGTCCTATTTTTGGACTTCTCTGCCAATATTTTTCTCAACTGATTTTATTTTATTTTTCAATCTATCTTCTGAGTTATGACGAATATCAAACTTCAAAGACGAGTAAACTCGCTCACACTCTTTTACCTGCTCATAAGCAAGTTCTATAATATCTAAAGCTTCACGCATTGTATTTGTTTCAATGATTGTTCCCATCGGTGTCAGTTGGTATTTTACCCCACTTTTATCGATGGCATCAATAATCTTTGCTACCTGTTTTGAAACAGAACTCCCCTCTCGACAATTATCAGATGTCGGGAACATTGCAAATTCTAAAAGTACACTCAAATCATCTTCCTTATAAACCAATTTTTAAAATATATCATAAAAAAACTCTAACAACTTAATAAAACAACTGATTAAAAAAAATTTAAGCGTTTTATAAAAATATCTCTTTTCTAATAATATTCATATTACAATCAAAAGTATATACGATTATTTCTCCTGTCGGTATTTCAAATGAGACAATATCCTGCTCGCTTATTTTTTCCAACTCCATCACCAAAGCACGCAAAGAGTTTCCATGTGCAGAGATTAACACCGTTTTCTCTTTTTTAAGCTGAGGAATAATAGCTTTTTTATAATACTCTAAAACTCTCTTTTTTGTATCTTTAAGTGATTCAGACAAAGGTAAAAATGTTTTATCAATATTTGCATATTTTTTATCTCTCCAGACAACTCTTGCATCATCTTCACGCAGTGGTGGAGGCGGTACATCATAGCCACGTCGAACAGCTAAAAACTGCTCTGCACCCTCCTCTTTTTTCACTTCATCTTTATCTCTACCCTGCCACGAACCATAATGACGCTCATTCAACTTATAAGAGCGTATCATATCTATATGTTCCCACTCTAAAACTTCAAGGGCAAGGTTGGCTGTATGAATGGCACGTTTGAGCCATGAGGTAAAACAGATATCAGGATAGAGTTGATGTTTTTTTAAAAGCGCTC
>JAMOSE010000082.1 GCA_027063215.1 Sulfurimonas sp.
ATGCATACCATTAAAGGGACTGCCGGTATGTTCAACTTTGATGAAGTTGTGCATTTTACGCATATTGCAGAAAATCTTTTAAGTGAAGTACGAGATGGTAAGGTTGCTCTTACAGAAGAGTTGATAGATATCTTTTTAAAAGTAAAAGATCACACGCAAAAACTGGTTGATTTGGCTACAAGCAATGAAGCGCTTGATGAGTTTACAAAAGCAACACATGATCAGTTAATTGCGATACTGAAATCGCATATGCCAGACGCTGCGGCAATAACTGATGCCCCACCCACAAAAGATGTGCAAGAGCAAGAGACAGATGATGCACAAAACAGTGAATTATGGCATATATCATTTCGATTAAAGCCAAATTTCTTCTCTAGCGGTATGGATATCATAAGTATTTTAAATTTCTTTGCACTTTTGGGTGAAGTAAAAAAGATGCTTTTTATAGGTTCAAATATACCCGATATTAAAGATATAAATCCTACTGAGGCTTATATTGGGTACGAGATTTTATTTTTAAGTGATGCTCCTTATGAAGAGATAGAAGAGATATTTGAATTTATTATTGATGATATTGAGTTGCATATATTTAAAGCAAATGACAAAGAGCAGTTGCAGGCACTTTTAGACAATTCTCAGGATAAAGTAAGTTTAAAAGAGGAACTGATTGCTCATGATTTTGAAGATATGAAGCTGCTCAATGATGCAAAAACAGAGAAAACAGAAAATAAAGAAAAACCCAAGCCTCAAGATGTTCAAAAAACAACGCTGAAAAAAGCAGAAAAAAAAGAGGCAAAAAAGAGTTTTTCTTTGCGGGTAGATTCTAGTAAAATAGATCAACTTATCAATCAGATATCTGAGATGGTTATAGCAAATGCAAAAGTACGCCAAAGAGCAGATATCCTTGATGATAACGAACTTGATGAATCAGCAACTATACTAAGCGATATGCTTGAAGAGATACGTATGGGTGTTATGAATATTCGAATGGTACAGGTTGGTGACAGCTTCAATAAATTTAAAAGAATTGTTCATGATATAGCTAAAAAAGTTGAAAAAGAGATTGATTTTGAGATAGTAGGTGGCGATACAGAACTTGACAAAATGGTAGTAGAAAAGATTTCTGATCCCTTGATGCATATGCTTAGAAATTCTATAGATCATGGCATTGAAACACCTGAGGAAAGAGAAGCTCTTGGAAAATCCAGAAAAGGGCATGTTGTTCTTAAAACCTATCCGGATGCAGGAACCATTGTTATAAAGATCAGTGATGACGGCAAAGGTCTTCCTAAAGATAAAATTTTACAAAAAGCTATAGCAAACGGGCTTATCTCTGAAAATCAGAAGCTAAGTGACAAAGAAATTTACAATCTTATCTTTGCTGCAGGATTATCAACAGCAGATAAAGTTTCTGATATATCTGGTCGTGGTGTTGGCATGGATGTTGTAAAGCGAAATATAGAGAGCCTGCGAGGAACTGTGGAGATCGATTCCAAGCCGGGAGAAGGCAGTACTTTTACTATTAGACTGCCTTTGACACTTGCAATTATCGATGGATTTCTAATTCAATCGGGAAATACAAAATATATCATTCCTTTAGAGATGATTCAAGAGTGTATAGAGTTGGATGATCACTATAAAAAAGAGATGGATGGCAATGAATTTATAAATCTTCGTAACTCCATGCTTCCTCTTTTGGATATAAGAGAGTATTTTAGTGAAGCAGCATCACAAAGCAAAAGAGAAAATGTTGTTGTTGTTCGTTATGGTGATTATAAAGTAGGAATGATGGTAGATGAGTTGTTTGGAGAGTTTCAAACAGTCATCAAGCCTCTTGGAGAAGTGTTTAGCAATGTCCCGGGCATTAGTGGCGGAACCATACTTGGAAGTGGAGAGATTGCTCTTATATTTGACATACCTAAACTTATGGAACATAAGATTAGAGAAATAAACTAAAAAAAAGGATGAAAAATGGCAAAAGTAAAAATAAATTTAAAAGAACTGGGCATAAAAGAAGATGAAGTTGTTTCGTATATAAAATTAGGCTTAGAGAGTGAAGCGAA
>JAMOSE010000083.1 GCA_027063215.1 Sulfurimonas sp.
TTATAAAAAATAAAGGAAGTTTGATGATAAAAGTATTTTTATTTGCACTTGTTCTTCTTATGGTAACAGGATGTCAAAATATCACGCCGCAACCAAAAAAAGAAAAACAAGAGAAAGCTCTTGAAACACAACAGAAAAAGACAATTACAAAGAAGAATAATGATATTACAAAAAAGAGAACAACAAAGCAAAAGAAAGTAGTGCAAAAAACTCCAAAAAAAGTAAAAGCAACGACACTTTTTCAAACAGTAAAGAAAGAAGATGCTGTTTTAATACAAAAGGGAGCAGACAAAGAGCATTGTGCTATTTGTGGTATGAATTTGGTGAAGTATTATAAAACAAATCATGCAGCGAAGTTAGAGGGTCAAAATATTCAGTACTGTTCTATGCACTGCTTAACCAAACATATTAATGAAGGTGCAGAGCTTGAAAATCCGATGGTAGTGGATGTCACATCTCTAAAGTTCATTCCTGTAACAGAGGCTTTTTATGTTGTTGGCAGTGATGTTCCTGGAACAATGAGTAAAACAAGCAAATATGCTTTTCAATCTCTTAAAGATGCCAAAAAATTTCAGAAAGTCCATGGTGGAAAAATTTTAGATTTTTACTCTACATGGCAAATTGCTAAAAAAGATTTTAAAAACTAAATCTAGAAATATTTTTTCATTAAGACGCTATCTCATAAAATAAGTGCTACAATTAGCAAAGAAACAAAGAGATGGAGTGTTTACAATGATAGAAACTTTTTTTATTTATGCTGCAGAAGTAAGTGCAGCTGTATTTTTACTGTATTTTTTAGGAGTTGCTCTGGCTCCTTATGCTCCAAGCAGTATTAAAAATGAACATTTTGAGTGTGGGCTTCCCGCATCTGCAGCAACACCAAAAAAAGCCAATTTTGGATTTTTTGTCTATGCAATTATGTTTATAGTTGCTGATATGACAGTACTTTTTGTAACACTCTTTGTCTATGGCAAAGATCCCCACGCTTTAACGATGGCATCTCTTTTTGTACTTATTATGGCTTTTGCCATATTTTTTTCAATGCGAGAGTTACACGAACAAATTCCTAAGAAAGAGAAATAATGCTAAAAATACTGGATTTTTTTGACTATGCAAAGAGTGAATCACTCTGGATGGCACACTTTTGTACGGGATGCTGTTCATTGGAAATGGCAGCGGCAATGGGACCTCGTTATGATTGGGAACGTTATGGGTATATGCCGACACCGACTCCGCGTCAGGCAGATGTTTTAATGATTACGGGTTTGGTAAGTAAAAAGATACTGCCAGCACTTCTAAGAACGTATGCACAGATGCCTGAGCCGAAGTATATTGTAGCTTTGGGTGCGTGTTCTTTTGATGGCGGTCCCTATAATGATTCATTGGCTGTAATTAAAAATCCTACTGAGATCTTACCGGCAGATGTTTTTATAGCAGGCTGTCCTCCAAAACCAGAAGCAATTATTGAAGGGCTTGAAGCAGTGAAAAAGAAGATAAAAGAGGGGATTCCAAGTGCTGCAAGTCAGGGTGGTCTTTGGAAAGAGATGGAGTTTTAGTTATGGAACATCTTAAAGAGCTTATAAGCAGATTTAGTTGTGCGTATGTAGAGGATTATAAAAAGATCTGGATCAAGGCAAAGCTCAATTCAAAAGATGATCTGCTTGATGTGGCAAAAGCATTGCAAACAGAGGGTCTGCGATCTCTATCTACGGTTTCACCTACGGATTTTGCAGAGGATGGGATTATGGAGATCAACTACTTTTTTGAAGATCTCGACACCAAAAGAAATCTTTGGCTAAAAGTTGATCTGCCTCGGGATGAAGCAGTGTGCGAGATAGAGTCACTCACTCCGCTCTTTGCAAGTGCAAACTGGCATGAACGTGAGGCTTACTCTATGTTTGGTGTGCGATTTTTACATCATCCGGATCTCAGAGATATTATTAAAAGTGAAGATTTTAGAGACAAGTACCCTTTTAGGGTTGATTTTGACTGGGATGCCCATGAGAAAGAGACCGTTGCAAATGTACAGCAGATTGTAGATGCTTTTAAAAAAGAGCAGAGTGAAAATGAGGTGGATCTAGAGAGTGACTCATCAGAGACGATTTTAAACTGGGGACCGACACATCCGGCAAGCGGTCCTATACGGCTGCGTGTTCATTGTGACGGGGAAGAGATTATCTCTATTGATCCTGATATTGGCTATGTATGGCGTGCGTTGGAGCATCTTGTAACCAAAAAGGATTTTATTGGTGCCATTGTAGCTGTTGAGCGACTCTGTTTTATGGACAATATCAACTCAATGGTTGGCTATGCTATGGCAGTTGAGGAGATAGCAGGTGTTACAATAACACCTTTTGCTTCATGGATGCGGGTGCTTTTGGGTGAGACAGCAAGAATCTCTTCGCATTTTATGGGAATGGGTGTGTTTTTTAACAATATGGGGCTGCATACGCTTGCTATGTGGAATATGGACACACGTGAGTTCTTTTTGGACTTTTTGGAGTCCTATTCTGGAGCACGGATCGCAACAGCTGCCATTGAACCGGGTGGTGTCCGCTATGGTCTTGATATGCGGATGTTTGATGAACTGCAAAAGGCTCTGGATAAGTTTGATGCCAATATTGATGAGGTAGAAGCTATCTTTGTAAAAAACCCGACGATGAGAATGCGTGCTGCTGAAGTTGGTCGATTAAGTGCCGATGAGATTCATATGTTTGGGCTTAGCGGTATAGTGGCGCGTGCTTCAGGGGTAAAGACAGATATTCGTATAGATGAGCCGTATGCTGCTTATGATAAGCTTGATTTGGAGTATATCACTCAAGAGCGTGGAAGTGCAAGAGATCGTTTTGTAATGATCTTTGAAGAGTTAAAAAGCTCAGTAGCTATCATTAAAAAAGCAAAGCAGCATATTGAAGAGGCAGTAGCAAATGGTGAGATGAATCCGACAAAAGATCATATGGTCAAAGTGCCTAAAAAATTGCCAAAAGGTGAAGCAATCAGTCGTGTTGAATGGGCAAGGGGCGAAGTGTTGATGCACCTTGTTACACAAGAGAAGGCAAAATCTCCCTACAGGCTCAAGATGCGTGCGCCTAGTTTTAACCATACGATGATGCTTGATTATCTCTTAAGAGGGCAGACGCTCTCAGATATTCCACTGATTTTTGGAAGTCTCTATGTTTGTCAGGGGGATTTGGATAGATGAGTGAACTTTTTTTTAATGCCTTTGTATTTCCGGGACTTCTGTATGTTTTGATCTGGACAGTTGGGCTTTTTTGGTTTTTTAGAAAATTTATGGCGGCACTGCATAAACGGGTTGGTCCTAGTTTTAACGGGAAAGCAGGAAGTTATCAGACACTTTTTGATCTCTCTAAACTTTTAACCAAAGAGAGTATCACACCTGATGGGGTAAATCCCTACCTCTTTTCGATAATGCCTCTTTTGGCAGTTATTGTTGCGATGTTGCCGTCTGCATTTATACCGTGGATGGACTCTTTTGTTGTCATCAAGAGTGATTATGGGCTCTTGGCACTTGTTGTACTCATTGGGATTGAGCCTTTTTTACTCTTTTTAACCGGTTTTGGATCCCATAACAAGTACTCCTTTTTAGGGGGTATTCGTATTTTAACGCAGGCTATATCTATGGAGACGGCTTTCGTTTTGGCTGCACTCTCTCCTGCCATACTCTTCTCAACGCTGAATCTCTCTGCTATAGTAGAACAGAGTAGCTGGTTTAGCTTTTTGGTACTTTTTCCGGGATTTATTCTCTACTTTATAGCGCTTTTGGGTTTGTTGGAACAGCCTCCTTTTAATATTCCTGATGCAGAACAGGAGATTGTTTTTGGATTTTATACAGAGTATAGCGGTACAAACTACTTTTTACTTCAAGTAGCAATGTTTGCGGAGTTTATGGCTGTTTTTGCCGGGGCTGTTACACTCTTTTTGGGTGCATATAAAGGGATCTTTTTTGATAGTTATCTCTTCTTTTTCTTAAAAATGTTGAGTATTGCTCTTGTGATGATGACTATTCGTGCTGCAACTCCAAGGATAACACTCTCACAAATGCTGAATTTTTCATGGAAATATATGGTTCCTTTGGCACTGCTTAATATTGCATGGATCTTTTTTGCAAAATCACTCTGGTTTATGGGGGCATAGATGATAGTTATAGATATACTGCAAAAGACCATTCGCGTTGCTAAAGCACTGTTTACAAAGTCTCCGGCAACAAAAGATATCCGTTTTGAATCGATGCATCACCCTGCACGGTACAGAGGGGAACACAGAATTGATTATGAGACCTGTATCGGGTGTGATTCGTGCAATAAAATATGTCCAACACACGCTATTACAATGAAGCATCTTCCCTTAAAAAAGCAAAATATTGTTCCAGAGGTCAATCTCTCTATCTGTATATTTTGTGGACTTTGTGAAGATGTCTGTCCTACAAAACCAAAAAAATCCATTATGCTCAGTGGCGGGCGTTATGATATGCTCAGTGGCGGCTGGCACGAAGATCAAAATGATTTTTGGGTACATGTAGATATTCCACAGAGCTATATTGATGCACGTTTGGAAGAAGAGGAGGCTGCTCGGGTTAAAAAAGAGTTGGCAGCCAAGAAAAAAGCAGCCGAAGCTGAGGCAAAGAAAAGAGCTGAAGCAGGAGAAGTTCCTAAAGAGATACAAACAGGGATGCCTGATTTTAACAAAGGGGTAGAGGAATGAATATAGCACTTTTGAGTATTGTGATTATGTTGGCTATAGGATCTTTGATGATAAAAAAGAGTGTACCTGCCATTATCAGTTTTATATTAATGATGTTTGTACTGGGACTTTTTTATATCCATCTTGATGCAAAAATGTTAGGACTTTTTCAGATCTTTATCTACACAGGCGGCATAATGGTTTTAATGCTTTTTGGTGTAACTATTGTTGGTCTGGAGTTTCCAAAGTTTAAGACAAAACCATTGAATGCGTTAGGATCCTTACTCTTTTTTGTCCTTATTTCAACACTCTTTTTACGATCAGCAGATACATTGCAAAAAGTAGCAACAAGCAAGGTTGAAGATATCAATCTCTTTAGTGCTTTTTATAGTGATTATCTGCTTATATTTGCACTTATCGCTTCATCTTTACTCTATGCTACGGTAAAAATGAGCAGTGTATTAAAACAAAAGAGGTCAAAATAATGTTTGAAACAGAGATGCTTTTTGCTTTTGGACTCTTCTCTTTGGGTCTGTATGGGGTGAGTTCAAAAAGAGATTTTTTACGACTCTTTTTCTCTTTGGAGATACTTTTAAATGCTGTGATTTTAATGCTTGGAATTACGGCACACTATTTGGGAATGACACAAAATATTGTTCTTGCCTATATGGTGATGATTTTGGCAACTTTGGAAGCGGCACTGGGTCTGCTTATCTTTGCTGCGGCAAATAAAATAGCAAAAGTAGTCACTCCTGATGAACTGCAGGGAGAAGCGCATGAATAGTTTTGTTTTTCTTTTACTGATTCTTCCTATGGTAGGTGCTCTTTTGGCTTTTATACTTGGAAAGTTAAACAGCAGACTCGCTTTTTGGACAGCAGAGTTTGTCAGTTTGACACTCTTTGTTCTTACATTGAAACTTTTTGTTGAGTACACGCAGCCTCTTGATATAGCTATGCATTGGTTCTCTTTAGGAGATTTTAGCATTCCTTTTGGGATCTATATAGATCAGCTCTCTTTGGTGATGCTGCTTATTGCTACCGGTCTTGGATTTTTGGATGTTCATTTTGCGCATGACTACATGGCAGAGGATCCGCATCAGCCGCGTTACTATGCAAAGGTACTCTTTTTTATCGGTGGAATGATTTTACTTGTGAGTGCAAAAGATATGATTTCTCTTTTTACGGGATGGGAGTTTATGGGAGTGGCTTCGTATCTGCTTATCTCTTTTTGGCATGAGAAAAAAGATCCCGCAGATGCAGGTGTAAGTGCATTTCTCTTTACCCGTTTTGGAGATATCTTTCTTTTTGCGGCAATAGGCATACTCTTTTATCTGACAAATACACTGGATCTGATGCAGTTAAATGCAATGGCAAGAGCCGGAGAGATAGATCAGCATAAGATGTATCTTGTAGCGGTATTTATCTTTATAGCCGCTATTGGAAAGTCGGGACAGTTTCCGCTTTTTCCATGGCTTATGCGGGCTATGGAAGGACCGACAACCGTCTCTGCTTTAATTCATGGTGCTACAATGGTAAACAGTGGTATCTATATTGTTGCAAGACTTTTTGACTTTTATGTTGCAGCGGAGGCACTGCTTGTTGTAGCGGCTTTTGGTGCAGTGAGTGCTTTTATCGGTGCTACATCTGCTTTAGTGCAACGTGAGCTCAAAAAGGTGCTTGCATACTCTACAATGTCTCATCTTTCTTTGGCTTTCATTGGTCTTGGTGCGGGGAGTCTTGCGGCGGGAATGACGCATCTTGTCAATCATGCTATCTTTAAGGCACTGCTCTTTTTGGGTGCGGGTGCTGTGATCATGATGGCTTCACATGTAAAAGATATGTGGCGATTTGGAGGCTATGGCAAAAAGATGATCTTTGTAAGTATAGCCATGGCATTTGGTGCATTAAGCCTGAGTGGCATTCCCCCATTTAGCGGTTTTTTTTCAAAAGATGCGATTATTGCAACTTCGCTGGCAAATCCTCAAACAGAAGGGCTTATAGCAACATTGACATTTATTGCAGGTGTATTGTCTGCAGCATATATCTCAAGACTTTGGTTTCTTACCTTTGCAGGAGAGACAAGAGATGTCGCATTATATGAAAAAGTGAAGGCTCCCTCCTTTTTTTGGATCACACTGCCACTGTTGATTATGGCAGCTTTAACACTCTTTATGGGCTTTTTTCAAGAAGATATTGCACAATTTGTAAGTGGATCACCATTGGATGAACCACATATTCCAGGTTTGTTTTTTGGGCTTTTGAGTGTGATCGCTCTGCTGGGATTGATCGTTTACTATTACTATGTAAAACGTCTTGATATTACGCAAAAAATAGCAGCGCAACCTTTGATGAAAGCTATACATACTCTTTTGTTTAACGGCTACTTTATAGAGTTTTTTATACACTATTTTGTACGTGAGATTGTTGTTGGAAGTTTTGCAAGGGCGATTTTTTGGTTTGATGTAAATATAGTAGATGCTGCTGTTAATGGGACACGATCACTCTCTTTGAAGGTTTTTAAACACCTGCAAAAGATACATACAGCTTATGCGTCTGATAACTCAGGTGCAATGCTCTATGGTATTGTTATTTTGCTCTTGGCTCTTTTTATAGGAGGTCTTTTATGATAGCTGCTCTTTTTATATTTGGACCGATTGTTCTTGCTGTACTTTTGGCACTCTTTTTACGAGGGGAGAATGTTGTAAGTAAATATAGTGCTTTAGCTCTTTTTACAGGGATGCTTGGCTTTTCACTCTTTTTGCTTCAAGAACTTCCTGAGCGTGGATATCTTGCTTTAGGATCTTTTTTGGAAGTATCAAAATTTGATTTTGTTCTTACGCTGCAGGTAGATATGCTCAGTACCATTATGCTTCTTTTAACGTCACTACTGCTTATTTTGGTAACACTTTCAAGTTGGACTATGGAGCGTCAATCACTCTACTTTTCTCTTTTGATCTTTTTTAGCGGGGCAATCTTTGGTGTTTTTATGAGTACAAATTTTCTATGGTTTTTTATCTTTTGGGAGTTGACACTTATTCCTATGTACTTTTTAGTAGGCGTGTGGGGTGCGCAGAGACGTATCTATGCTGCTGTAAAGTTTTTTCTCTATACGCATGTGGCTTCAATGTTTATTTTACTGGCATTTTTTCTGATCTATAAAGAGAGTGGTCTTTTTGATATGAGCCTTGTTAAAGAGGGAATGCTGCTCTCTCCGGTATTAATCTGGTGGCTGCTTTTTATCGGTTTTGCTGTGAAAATGCCGATCTTTCCGTTTCATACCTGGCTGCCTGATGCCCATGTGGAGGCACCGGCACCTATCTCTGTTTTGTTGGCAGGGGTATTGCTAAAAATGGGTGCCTATGCGATGATTCGGATGGTTATTTTAATGTTGCCGCAAACATCGCAGAAGTATGCATGGGTACTGCTACTTTTAGGTTTGGTGACACTCTTTTATGCTGCTTTTATGGCTCTTTATGAGACACATCTTAAAAAGATGGTGGCGTATAGTTCAATCTCACATATGGGTCTTGTTGTTATTGCTCTGGCAACACTGAGTTACTCAGGGCTTAGTGCCGCGCTCTATGAAATGATCGCGCATGCTTTTGTAATTGCTCCACTCTTTTTAATAGCAGGGTTCTTTTACCATAAAACAGGATCATGGCAGATGCAGGATATGGGCGGGATTATGCAAAAAGCTCCTTATATTTCAGCTCTGTTTGTTATAGCAGGACTTGGTGCTTTAGGACTACCGGGAACAATGGGCTTTATTGGTGAATTGAGTGTTTTACTGAGTTCTATAAAGAGTTTTGGTCTTTGGATGGCTCTTGTTGCTTTGGCATCCATGTTGGGTGCAGGGTATATCATCTGGACATTGCGACGAGTTATTTATGGTGAGATGAGTAGTGTTGTTGCAAAAACAGACTTTCGAATGAATAGGGTAGAATTTTTCTCTTTGATACTTTTTGTTTTTGCAATTGTATTTTTTGGACTCTTCCCAAATCTACTGTTTGAGTATATTAATGCTGCATTTATGCAGTTTCAATCTATAGGAGCGCTTCAATGATAACTCCATTTTATATTTTATTGGGATTTGGACTTTTGAGTATTGTTTTGCATAGAACAGCTCTTTTAAAACCGTTTGCATTGACAGCGTTTGGTATTGCAGGTTCTGTTAGTTTTATGACAGCTTCAGCAGATCTGAAACTTTTTGAGATCATTGTAAGTAGTGTACTTTTTGCTTTTATTTTACATGAACAAGAGGATATTACCATTACACAAACGCTCTTTTTGGGTGCTTCTTCCATGCTTCTTTTAGAGAGTGATTCTATTTTGAGTTTTGTGATTGCATTTGAGTCTTTGAGTCTTATTTCTGTGATTTTAGTCTCTTATGTGAGAACAAAAGATGAGGTTGAAGGTGCAGTGAAGATGTTTATAGCCAGTGCATTGGCTACGGGATTTTTATTTTTAGGGCTTACTTTTTATCTTATGGGTGGAGGAGAACTGCAAGAGGCACTGCATCCAAATGCTACACTCTTTGAGATGATCGGTGTTTTTATCATGTTGTTGGCTCTTTTTTATAAACTGACACTTGTCCCTTTTCATGGCTGGGCAGTAGATACCTATGCAAAAGTTTCTCATACCAATGCAGCCCTGTTGAGTGGTGTTGCCAAAACCGTTGCAGTGGTGGCTGTTTTTAAGATTTTTGAACCTTTTTTAGCGCTTCATCTCTCTTTTGCAGTGCCGCTTTTTATCACTGTGGCTGTAATTACCATGACATTTGGAAATTTTCTTGCACTCTTTAGAAAAAATATAGCAGAGATCCTTGCTTACTCTTCTGTTGCACATGCAGGCTATATGGCACTTGCGTTTGTTGCTGTCTCATCATCATATGCACAAGATGGGATTTTGTATATGGCAATCGCATATATTTTTATGCAAAGTGCTGCATTTTTGATTTTAGATACACTGAAAAAGAGCTATGCTATTGTTTCTCTTGATGATCTTCATGGCTTTGCACAACAAAACCCTCTGCTTGGGGCTCTTTTGAGTATACAGCTTTTTTCGTTGGCGGGAATACCGCTTTTAGCAGGGTTTTTAGCAAAAGCTGTTATCTTTTATGCGGTTGTTGATTCAGGGTTGTGGTGGGTAGCGCTTATTGCACTCCTAAACTCTGCACTCTCAGTTGCCTACTATGCAATAATAGTAAAGAGTATTTACTTTGAAGATCTAAAAGTGAAAAAGTTGAGCCTCTCAAATAGAACTACAGCATTTACTGCACAGCTTATTTTAGTAGCAGGAACGATCTTTTTTGGAATCTTTGCGGGAGTGATTTTGTAGATAGGTATTTAAGTTCTATTAATGGGAACTTTTTGTATAATACTTTTATGAGAATAATATCCAAAAAGAGACTTAAAGATTTTTATGAACAATCAAAGTATTCCGATAGCAAAAGTGCTTTAGAAGCTTGGCATAAAGAAGTTTTAAAACTTGATTGGAGTAATCCAAATGAGATTAAAGAGATGTATCGAAGTGCTAGTATTATCGGAGATACAAAAGTTGTCTTTAATATTGCAGGAAATAAATATAGATTGATAGTTACTATAAACTATTATGCAAAAATTGTATTTATTAAGTTTATAGGAACACATAAACAATATGATAAAATAAATAGAGAGGAGCTATAAGATGAATATTAAACCTATTAAATCTGAAGAAGATTACATAGCTGCATTAAATCAAATAGAAAGTTTAATGGATGCTAAACCAAATACATCTCAAATGGATGAACTAGAGGTACTAACAACTTTAGTAGAGGCTTATGAAGCACAACACTATATTATAGATGCTCCAGATCCTATTGAAGCTATAAAATTTAGAATGCAACAAGAAGGACTTAAACAAAAAGATTTAGTACCTCTTGTTGGGAGTAAATCAAGAGTTTCTGAAATACTTAATAAGAAAAGAAAACTTACTATTGAAATGATAAGAAATCTACACAAACAATTGCATATTCCTGTTGAGAGTCTTTTTTTAGATTATAAAATAAATTGTGCTTAAGTACCTATCTAAAAAAAAAGCCCTCCAACTCCTTGTTAGGAGTGAAGGGCTTTAGAAGAGGGGAGTGTTGAGTAGGATTACTCAATCTCTGCATCGATAACGTCATCGTCATCTTTTTTAGCATTTTGGTTTGCAGCTCCTGCTTCACCGCCTTGCTCTTTTTTATACATTTGCTCAGCCATTTTATGACTTGCTTCAGTAAGCGCTTTAACTTTTTCTTCAATTTGCTCTTTTGATGCATTTTCATCTTTAAGAACTTCTTGAAGTGCTGTGATTGCTGCTTGAATTTTCTCTTTTTCGCCAGCATCAAGGTTATCACCCATTTCACCCATTGATTTCTCAGTTTGAGCGATAAGTGCATCCGCTTGGTTTTTCAACTCAACAAGTGCTTTACGTTTTTCATCTTCAGCTTTGTGTGCTTCAGCATCAGCTACCATTCTGTTGATCTCTTCTTCACTTAGTCCTGAACTTCCAGAGATAGTGATTTTTTGCTCTTTACCAGTACCTTTGTCTTGTGCACTTACAGTTAAAATACCATTTGCATCAATGTCAAATGTTACTTCAATTTGTGGCACACCACGTGGTGCTGCTGGAATGTCAGTAAGTTCAAACAGACCTAAAGATTTGTTGTCTTTAGCGAATTCACGTTCACCTTGTACTACGTTGATAGAAACCGCTGGTTGGTTATCTTCTGCAGTTGAGAAGATTTGCGATTTTTTCACAGGAATCGTAGTACCTTTTTCAATTACTTTAGTAGCAACTCCACCAAGAGTCTCAATACCAAGTGATAATGGAGTAACGTCTAGTAAAAGAACATCTTTTACATCACCACGTAAAACACCACCTTGGATAGCAGCCCCTGCAGCTACAACTTCATCTGGGTTTACAGATTTGTTAAGGTCTTTACCATCGAAGTAGTCTGAAACTTTTTTCTGTACTAATGGTACACGAGTTGAACCACCAACCATGATGATCTCTTTGATGTCACCTTTACTTAAGTCTGCATCTTTCATTGCTACTTGGATGTGATCCATAGTCTCATTTACAAGACCTTCAATCATTCCCTCGAATTTAGCACGAGTCAGTTTTACAACCAAGTGTTGTGGTCCCGCTTCTGTCATCGTAATAAACGGTAAGTTGATCTCAGTCTCAGTTGCTGAAGATAACTCTTTTTTCGCAGTTTCAGCTGCATCTTTTAGACGTTGTAGCGCCATTTTGTCATTTTTAAGATCAATTCCGTGACTTCCTTTGAACTCATCAGCTAACCAGTCAACAATTTTATTATCGAAGTCATCACCACCTAAGAATGCATTCCCGTCAGTTGAAAGAACTTCAAACGTACCGTCACTGATCTCTAGTGTAGTAACATCAAATGTACCACCACCAAGGTCATATACAAGTACATCTTCATCTGATTTGCTTTCTAATCCGTAAGCAAGTGCTGATGCAGTCGGCTCATTGATAATTCTTAGTACGTTAAGACCAGCAATTGTACCTGCATCTTTTGTCGCCTTTCTTTGGCTGTCATTGAAGTAAGCCGGTACTGTAATTACAGCGTCAGTTACTTTGTCTCCTAAGTATGCTTCAGCATCTTCTTTTAGTTTTGTAAGAATTTTTGCTGAAATTTCTTGTGGAGTATATACTTTACCTGCTACATCAACAGCTGCCATACCGTCTTTGTCAACGATTTTGTATGTTACTTTGTCTTGTGCAAGTTTCGCGTTCTCCTCATTCATCATCAGACCCATAATTCTCTTAACTGAAGAGATTGTTTTCTCAGGGTTTGTAATTGCTTGACGTTTTGCAGGATCTCCTACTAAAACCTCACCTTTATCAGTAAATGCTACTACTGAAGGTGTTGTGTTTTTACCTTCTGCATTTGGGATGATTTTTGCTTCACCACCTTCATAAACTGCCACACATGAATTTGTTGTTCCTAAATCTATACCTATTACTTTACTCATTTTATTATCCTTTAATTTTATGTTATAAAATTTAAGGGAACCTTTTCATTCCCTTTTGTCACAGAATCGGGAGTAAATCCCGCTTCTTACGCTAACGCTTGGTTTCCTTCGGCAGGAAGCCCACGACGCTTTGCGTCTTTGCCTCCATTGGAGGCGGAAAACTTATTTATTTTTATTACGATGTAATTATATTAAGTTTTCAAAATATCTTTTGCAACCTAAGTTGCATTGCTGCGAATTAATTCGCAACAACTACCATTGCTTCACGCAGTGGGCGTTCTTTGTATTTGTATCCTGTTTGGAAAGTCTCAACGATTTGACCGCTTTCAACTTCAGGATGATCAACGCTTTGAACTGCGTTGTGAATAT
>JAMOSE010000084.1 GCA_027063215.1 Sulfurimonas sp.
CACTATCAATGCGATCTGCTCTTCATCAGAAATTAAAGCATTTTTAAAAATTTATTCACTTGAGGTGACGCATCCATATTATTTACAATACCATTTTGAAGAGATGGATACAATGAATAAACTTTTTGTAGAAAATATCAAAGATATTATCACGCAAGAGGGTAATGATGCTAATGATTCTCTTATAGGGCTTGATCATCATCTGCAACATCTTCCAAAGATGATAGCATCCTATCCGATTCAAAATTTTAAAAACAAGATCAATACCCAACATGCAGTTATTGTATCGACTGGTCCTAGCCTTCATAAACAGTTAAAATTTTTAAAAGAGTATCAAGACTACATTACAATATTGTGTATTGACGCGAGTTTACCTATTTTACAAAAAGAGGGCATTCGTCCAGATTTTGTTTTTACTATGGAGAGAGTAGAGGCTACGGCAAAGTTTTTTGAAAATCTTGACAGAGAGCTTTTAAAAGATACTATTTTTATTCCAACTTCTATTTCTCATCCTAAAACAATTAAGAATATAGGAGATCTTCAAACAGCAATATCAATGCGTCCTTTTGGATATACAAATGCTTTTAAATTAAATAAATGGGGATATATTGGACTTGGAATGAGTTCCGCAAACATGGCATTTGATTTTGCGTATATAGCAAATTTTAAAAATATAGTTTTTATAGGGCAAGATCTTGCTTTTGCAGAAGATGGTACGACACATACAAAAGGTGCAATTTATGGTGAAAAAGAGCAACAGTATGAAAAACATTTGATGTATATCAAGGGTTATTATGGAGATGTTGTAAAGACAAGTAAGTGGTGGGTACTGTTTTTATCTACTTTTAAAAGAGATATACCAAAGGTGCAAGAAGATGGTATGTCTGTTTATAACTGTACAGAGGGAGGTGCTTATATAGAAGGAGCAGAGCATATACCTTTTTTAGAGTTTTTACAAAAAATTGAAAAGATTAAAAAGGTAGCGGTGCAATGTAGCGCTATTGATGAGAAAAAGCAACACCATCTTATCAAGCGTTCAAAACGTTTAATTGAACTCTATATAAAAGATCTTCAAAATGTACAAAAAAAGGTTGAAAAAGTTTTTCTTTTAGTTATGGAAAATATAGAAAATCTCGAGAAACTTAATAATGATAATGATTTAGAAAAGATTGATTTTGATGAGCTTTCAGAGGTGATTAATAAAATAGATACGATTAAAGATCTTTATGAAAGTGATAGGGTTCTTAAAAATTTTACAAATATTACATCTCCTTTTATTGTTAATGCAGAGTTAGAACTTGCAGTTTTAATGGTTCATCCATCTAACAGTGAAATAGAAAAGAAAAAAAAGATGATTGAGTGGATTTATGCTCATAAATCTTGGTTGTTTTTTTTAGCGGGTGCTATAGAAAATATAGTATTTCTTTTAGATAAAAATTATAAGGAGATATATCAGGAGATATAAATATCTGGAACAGTTTATGCTTTTTACTCTAAATCTATAACATGGATGTAAGTATCCATCTACAAAGGATCGAAAATGGGATTTAGAATAAATACAAACGTTGCAGCAATGAACGCGCATACAAATGCGTCTGTTAATAATCGTAATATGAACAATTCACTTGAAAAATTATCAAGTGGGTTAAGAATTAACAAAGCGGCAGATGATGCTTCTGGTCTTGCTATTGCAGATAGTTTACGTTCACAGGCAAGTGGGCTTGGACAAGCGATTGCAAATGCAAATGATGGTATAGGGATTATCCAAATTGCAGATAAAGCGATGGATGAACAACTGAAAATACTCGATACTATTAAAACAAAAGCGACTCAAGCGGCACAAGATGGTCAGTCAGGTGATTCAAGAAAAGCACTGCAAGCAGATATCACTCGTTTGATGGAAGAACTTGATAATATTGCGGGAACAACTTCGTTTAATGGACAGAATCTTCTTTCTGGAAACTTTACAAACAAAGAGTTTCAAATTGGAGCTTACTCGAACCAAACGGTAAAAACGTCTATAGGTGCGACAAGTTCTGATAAAATTGGGAATAC
>JAMOSE010000085.1 GCA_027063215.1 Sulfurimonas sp.
GATACATCACCGCCAGAACAGAGTATTGCTATATTTTTCATAATTTCTCCAAAAGAGTTTTTTTAAGTTTACCATCTTCTAAACTCAATTTAGATAAAATTTGCTTAATATTTTAAATCAAGGCTTGAAATGAAAAAAAGAGCGTTAGTTAGTGTCAGTGATAAAACAGGTGTTGTAGATTTTTGTAAATCTTTAGTGAAAAATGGTTATGAGATTATCTCTACAGGTGGAACATATAAACTCTTGCGTGAGAGTGGTGTAGAAGCCATTGAAATTGATGAGGTGACAAAGTTTCCTGAGTGTTTTGAGGGACGTGTTAAGACGCTTAACCCGTATGTTCACGGTGGGATCTTACATCGTCGTGATAAGCAGAGTCATTTGGATCAGGCAAAAGAGCTTGGTGTTGAGGCTATTGACCTTGTATGTGTAAATCTTTATCCGTTTAAAGCAACTATTGAGCGTACAGACGATTTTGATGATATTATTGAAAATATCGATATCGGTGGACCGGCTATGGTTCGCTCAGCTGCGAAGAACTTTGATGCTGTTACTATTGTTACAAATGTTGAAGATTATGCAGAGGTAATTGATGCTATTGAAAATGAAAAAAATACAAAAGAGTTTCGTCGTGCTTATATGGTAAAAGCATTTGAGCATACGGCTGCATATGACTCTATGATCGCTAACTATATGAATGAGCGTTTTAATGAGGGCTTTGGTGAAAAACAATTTATTGTCGGTGAGAAAGTTATGAATACTCGCTATGGTGAAAACCCACACCAAAAAGGTGCATTGTATGAGTTTGACAAGCACTTTAGCAATAACTTTAAAACACTCAAAGGCGAAGCAAGCTTTAACAACTTAAATGATCTCAATGGTGCGATTAAAATTGCATCTGCTTTTGGTGATGACAATGCTGTTTGTATCTCTAAACATGGAAATCCTTGTGGTTTTGCAATTCGTGATAATTTAGTTGATGCTTACACAGAAGCGCTTAAATGTGATCCGGTTTCTGCCTTTGGCGGTGTTGTTGCTGTCAATGGTATCGTAAACAAAGAGATGGCTGAGAAGATGAATGAGATCTTCTTAGAAGTAGTAATTGCCGGTCGTATTACTGAAGAGGCGCAGGAAGTATTTGCTGCTAAGAAGCGTATCAAGCTTTTTGAGATGGGTAGTGATAAGCTTGTGTTAGCAAATGATAAAAAAGATTTCAAACACATTGATGGCGGATTTGTTTTTCAAGATGCTGACAAAGTCAATGATGATGAAGTTAAAAATGCGAAACTTGTTAGTAAAAATCGTGCTAGTGAAGCTGAGATGAAAGATCTTGAGATTGCTTACAAAGTTGCAAGTCTTACAAAATCAAACTGTGTCGTTTATGTAAAAGATGCTGCAATGGTAGCTGTTGGTATGGGAATGACAAGTCGTGTGGATGCTGCACAGTGTGCACTGAAAAAAGCAAAAGAGATGGGGCTTGATGTAACAGGAGCCGCACTTGCATCAGAAGCATTCTTCCCATTCCGTGACTCAATTGACGCTGCAGCTGCAGCTGGTGTGAAAAATGTTATTGAGCCTGGTGGTTCTATTCGTGATGCAGAGATAATAGAGGCTGCAGATGAATTTGGTATGAGCTTGTACTTTTCAGAAGTTCGCCACTTTTTACATTAAAACATATCAATTTTTTAAGTTCTTATGTAAGCATAAGAACTTAGAAAATTTTCAAGAAGTAAGAAAAAGAGATAAAATAAAGTAAATAACCAAATAAAAAAGCTAAGTAACCAAAAAAGATAAATTGCCAAAGAAATGATTTTACATTTTTTGTATTGTTATAGGAAATATACATTTTGTACGTTATTAAGTTTGCCAAAGCTGCAATAATACTTCCAAAGCCACCTACATTACTTCCCCAAAGAAGAGCTTCCCATTCTGTTGTAAATTTATTTAATAAGAGTGTTGTCGGAACATTACTGAGAAACTGACTCATTATTGATGAGAGTAAAAATGTATGATGTGGATGATATATCATAGTTCCTATCATCATTTTTATATTTGTTGTTAATCCTATAAAAATTAGGAAAGTAAATAATAAAAAATAATCAATTTGAAAACATTTTTTATCAAAAAAGAGTATAAAGAGTAGTGCTAAAAATACAATATTGATGGAAAATATATGTAATATGGACAATACAATAATTGTAAAAAGAATGAGATAAATGGAAGCAGAGGGTTTATTTACTTTTTTTTCTTTATATTTTATATCTATTGGTCGTACTTTAATGAAAAAAGAGCTGAAGAAAAAAAGAATCAGCATCCCAATGGAAAAGGGAGCAATAGTCTTTATAAAAGTGAAAGGATCAACTCCATAATAGGAGTAGATAAAGAGATTTTGAGGTGTACCAAAAGGAGTTAAAGCTGCTCCAATATGTGCAGTAAGCGCAACAAGAATTGTAAGTTTTTCTTTCTTTTTTATTTTAAGAGCAAATACGATTGGAAGCATAGTTATAAGAGCGACATCAATAGTTATGATTGAAGAGAGTATAAAAGTGATAAATAAAAGTTTTTGGGGAAGCATCACACCTTTTTCAAGTATGGAGGCTGTTTTTAATAATAAATTACTGTTTTCAATGCCTTTGACTACAACAAATAATGCAAAAAGAAGAAAAATTGGTATCAGTTCTTTTTGTGTGTACTCTGGAAAACTTCCTAGCATATAAGAAGTTATACCAAAAGCAGTAAAAGAAAATAGGAATAACCATTCTCTAATAAAGAAATTAGTAAATTGTTTTTTCATTTTTTTTAGATATCCTTGTTTTTGAATGTTTGAGTGTCTGATGGCAATAATCTAGTATTCTTAATAGTATAGCATTATTTTTATATAGATAAAATCTTGCAATAGTTGATTGACATACACTCAACTCTTATGATATAATTCCACTAATTAAAAATTAACAATTATTTTAAGGAAGTTATTATGGCAAAATCATTATATGAAACATTAGAAGTATCAGAAAATGCAAATGAATCAGAGATTAAAAAAGCATATAGAAAATTAGCAAGAAAGTATCACCCTGATATCTGTAAAGAAGCAGATTGTGAAGAGAAATTTAAAGAAATCAATGCCGCTTATGAAGTGCTTAGCGATAAAGAGAAAAAAGCACAGTATGATCAGTATGGTGATGCTATGTTTGGTGGTCAAAATTTCCATGACTTCTCACGTGCTCAAGGCGGTAATGTAGATCTAGACGAGATATTACGCCAAATGTTCTCCGGTGGCGGTGGTTTTGGCGGTTTTAGCGGTGGTGGTCGTCAAAGCTACTCATCTGGTGGATTTAGTGGCTTTAGCGGTGGAGGAGGTTTTCATCAACAAGAGCCAAATCTTGATATTGAGACAAGTGTAACAATTCCGTTTAATGTTGCAATTTTAGGTGGAACACACTCTGTCTCTGTTAATGGTGATCGTTTTGACATTAAGATCCCAGCTGGGGTAAAAAGTGGAGAGAAATTGCGTGTTAGAGGCAAAGGTCATGCACAAAACGGACGCGCAGGAGATCTTTTACTTAAAATTACAGTAGCACCATCACCAGATTATGTGCGTGAAGGGGATGATCTGGTTAAAACAATCGATGTACCACTTTATGCAGCACTCTTTGGTGAGAAGATAGCAGTACAGACACTTGAAAAAGAGATCAAGCTTAAAATCCCTGCAAATACAAAAAATGGCCAGCGTTTCCGTGTCAAAGAGATGGGTGCAATGAACAGAAAAACAAAAAAACGTGGCGATCTTTATCTGAAGGCAAATATTGTAAATCCTAAAGTAGAAGATTTAGATAAAGATTTGGTAGAGTTGATGAAAGAAAAACTCCCAAAAACATTATAAGAAGGAGGGAAGAAAATGCATCATTATGACGAACCGGTATATTTAATCAGTATTGTATCAAAGATACTCGATATTCACCCACAGACACTGCGTCAATATGAAAGAGAAAATCTTATAAAACCCTCTCGATCAAACGGGAAGATTCGTCTCTATTCACAACGTGATATAGACAGAATCAAACTGATTTTACGTTTAACACGTGAACTTGGAGTAAATCTTGCGGGTGTAGATATTATTTTGCGTTTAAAAGAGAATGTTGATACGATGGAGCGTGAAATTGCAGATCTTCGACATGAGGTAGAAGTAGTAAAAAATGCCCGTTCTGTTTCACCTGAGAAAGCACTCGTTACAAAAAAGAGTGTGTATGAGATGATTATATTTGAGGGGGATTAGAGTCCCTCTTTGAGTCTTTGTACCTCTACACCTACAGCTCTTAGCTTCTTCTCCAAGGAATCATATCCACGATCTAAATGGTAGATACGGTGAACATTTGTTTGACCTTCAGCTATAAGCGCTGCTAAAACCAAAGCGCTTGAAGCTCTGAGATCCGTTGCCATAACATCTGCACCACTGAGTTTTGTTTTTCCATTTACCGTTGCTGTATGTCCGTTGAGCGATATATCTGCACCCATACGCTGTAGTTCACTGACATGCATAAATCTGTTTTCAAAAAGGCGTTCTTCTATGATAGAGACACCCTCTGCCTGGGTTGCAAGAGCCATAAACTGTGCCTGCATATCTGTTGGAAAAGCAGGGTACTCTTGGGTAACTATTTTTACAGGTTTAATTTCTTTTGCCGGAAAGATAGTAATGGTGTCATCACTAATCTCCAATCTAAATCCCATCTCTTCAAGTTTTGCAATGACTGCACCCAAATGTTTTGGTTCTACATCTGTAAGTGTAAGTTCTGATCCGCTAATTGCTCCGGCACAGAGATAGGTTCCAGCTTCAATACGATCAGGAATGATACTAAACTCTTTTATATTCAAAAGCTTACCATGAGTTCCGTGTATCTTTAATACTGCAGTCCCTATACCTTCGATTTTTACACCACTCTTATTTAAAACTTCACACAGTTGTACAACTTCAGGTTCTCGAGCAGCATTGATGATTGTTGTTTCACCTTCTGCAAGTGCTGCAGCCATAATGATATTTGCACTTCCTGTTACCGTGATCTTATCAAAAATAATCTCACATCCTTTGAGCCCCTGTGGTGCTCTTGCCTCTATATAACCGGCTTTTATAGCAATTTGTGCACCCATCTGTTCGAGTGCTTTAAGGTGCAGATCAATGGGACGTTGTCCTATGGCACAGCCTCCCGGAAGTGAAACTTCACAGTGTCCAAAACGTGCAAGTATTGGTCCTAGAACAAGGATGGAAGCACGCATAGTTTTGACAATATCGTAAGTTGCTTTTGTCTCATTCATAGTAGAAGTATCTACAAGAACTTTATCATCATGAAATGAACATTTTGCACCAAGATTACTCAGAAGTTTTAAAAGTGTTTTGATATCTGCAACAGAAGGTAAATTTTTTAGTGTCACATTGTTTTTTGCCAAGATAGTCATAGCAATAAGTGGGAGTGATGCATTTTTTGCACCTGAAATTTTGATTGTTCCATTGAGGCTAGATTTGCCTTTGATTTTTAAGTAGTCCATATCTCTCTTTATCTTGTAATAAATTGCGTTATTATATCTTAAATTTGCTATACTACTGTTAATAATTAAGTAGGAAATAAGATGAGTTCGGCACTGGACAGACTAAAAAATTTGACAAACAAGATATCTTCGTATGAACTTGCACGCAAAGAGAATATGACAGAACTCAAAAAACTCTACACTGAGATAGGGATCGATAAAAAAGTTGAAAATTTTGAGGAACTTTTTGATTTTAAGGCGATTAACCTCTCTGGTGTCTCTTTGCAAGAAGAGAATTTAGGGGAGATCAAAGAGGGGAAATATTTGCAGATCTTGGCAATCTCTTATGATAAAAATGCAACAGTTAAGAGTAAAAATATCTCTTTGGCTTACTTTGGAAGAGTAGAAAGTGTAGATGCAGAGTTGAAAAACAGTGTTGTTGAGTTTGTAATTCGATACCGATTTGAGAAGAGTTTTATCAATTTGGAACATTATCATCAAATGTTGGGATCTCTTTGTAAAAAAAATGCTTAAATTTTATCTTTTTTTGTGGTTATCTTGGTTGTTTCGAGTTGTTTTGTGTACACTTTTGAGTGCAGCACTTTTTGCTTTTATAGTAACACTTTTTATCTATGTAAAACAGGGCTTTATGCCCATAGATAGAGTCGTATTTGAAGCACTTTTGAAGATCTGGACTTTTTGGTTTTCCATCTTGCTGAATCTCTCTTTGCTATTTGCTCTTTTTCGTAGTGTGAAATATCTGTTTAATCATTGCTACGCCGGTTATGTATTAAAGTTAAAAGCTTGTACTAAAAAAGAGTCTGGGAAATATATTGAGATTATAGGGTATGGTGATTTGCTAAAGGTATGGAGAAAATGGTTTATGCTTCTTATTTGGATTGTTGGAAGTTTAATGATTTTAGCTTTTGTTCTTACACATCTGTTTACCACGTATAACTCACTATTTGACTGGTTTAGCATTTATCTTTTATATCTATTTATTGCTATAGGTGGATATTTCTCTTTTGTATTTATTACTGCGCGTTGCAAGTGTATTGAGGTGATCAAATGTTGATTTTTTTAGATATAGAAACTACGGGTTATGAAGACAATGATACAATATGCTCTTTAGGTATGCTTCTTTTTGAAGAAGAGAAATTGCTAGAGGCTTTCTATGAAATAGTCAATGAAGGTAAAAAAATTCCTGCACTAGCTTCTAGTATTCATAATATAACAAATGAAATGATTGTTAATAAACCATCGTTTGCAGATACAAAAATATATACATTGCTACAACACTATAATCTTGAAGAAAATAGTTTAATAGTCCATAATATGCAGTTTGTTGTAAAGTTTTTAGAACGTAGCGGTTTAAAATGGTGTGGTAAAATTATAGATACACAAAGAGTTCTTAAACATCATATTCCTGAATGTGAACTTTTTTCTTTGGAATTTTTACGGTATGAATTAAGACTCTACAGAAGTGAAGAAGACTTAAAAGCGTTATGTGGAATTAAAGATGCTTTAGTTGCGCATCATGCTTTGAGCGATGCAGTGGTTCTTAAACTGCTTTTTGATTATCTTCAAGAAGAGATAGATCTTGAAAAGATGTATGCGTTTACATTTTCAAAAGTACTTTTGGAAAAATTCTCTTTTGGAAAGTATCTTGGCAGATATATCGAAGAGATAGCGCTTAATGACAGAAGCTATATACTCTGGATGCTCTCTTTGGAGAATTTGGATGATGATTTACGGTACTCATTAGAGTACTATTTAGAAGGATAGATATGCGAGTTGCTGTTGAGTGTCAGTCACCTTTGTTACAGAAATCTTTAGAACTTTTTTTGGCAAAATATTTATGTGCTTCAAAACGCTGTGATATTGTTGTTCGAGATGAAGAGTGCCTTGATGACAAACGTTGTTTTTATATTGCAAGTGATGAAAAAGCGGATTTAAAAAAACCTTTTTCACGATCACAACTTATTTTGGCTTTGGAAAAAAAATATAAAAAACTCTATGGTACGGCGAAAGAGGAAAAAGAGCGCATAGAAAAAGAGTATGATGAAGAGGAAGAATCTATGGATTTTTCTATTTTACAAAAACGTATAGAAGAATTGACGCAAGAGTATCAGAGAAATATTTTACGGGCGGTAAAAGCATTTTATGAAAAATAGTAAGAAATTAACAAAGAAGATAGTGGCAGGAAAGTATAAAGGCAAAACATTGCAGCTTCCTTCTAAAACAACGACACGAAGTTCCAAAGCAATAGTTTTGGAGTCTTTTTTTAATACTTTGCAGTTTGATATTGTTGATGCGACATTTGTTGAGGTTTTTTCAGGAAGTGGATCTATAGGACTTGAAGCATTGAGTCGGGGTGCAAAAAAGATCTACTTTATGGAGCGTGACAGAGAAGCACTGAAAACACTTAAATCAAATATAGCGCAAACGGATCCAAGGGCATGTGAAGTGTTTGGCGGAGACAGTTTTGAAAATATTGATCAAGTTGTCTCAAGGTTAAAAAAAGTAAAAACAAAGGCTTACTTTTATATTGATCCGCCATTTAGCATACGTGAAGGTATGGAAGATATCTATGATAAAACTATGGATCTTATAGCCTCTTTGCCTCTGGAAGTTGTGGAGATGATTATCATAGAGCATATGAGCGGTTTGGAAATTCCTGAAAAACTGGGTGCTTTTAGCATCAAAAAATCAAAAAAATTTGGTAATACAACCCTTACTTATCTGCAAGATCCAAATATGGAATAAAAATTGCTAAATAATTTGCATTATGCAAGGATTTAGTCAATGAGATATTTTTTAACTTTACTATTTTTACTATCAGCACTCCATGCTACAAAGATAACGGATGTCTCTAACATTGTCGGTGTTCGGGAGAATCAGATCATTGGTTACTCTTTGGTTGTCGGTTTGAAAAAAACGGGTGACGGTACGACTTCAAAGTTTACACTGCAGTCAATTTCAAATATGCTCAAAGCAATGAATATTGATATGAATCCGATTGATATCAAATCAAAAAATGTCGCAGCTGTTGTTGTTACTGCAACACTTAAACCTTTTGCCCGTCAAGGGGATAAGTTTGATGTTACCGTCTCTTCTATAGGAGATGCAAAATCACTAGAGGGTGGAACACTCTTAATGACACCGCTCAAAGGGGTTGATGGTAAGATCTACGCACTTGCACAGGGACCACTGAGTATTGGTGGACTGAACCAAAGAGGGGCAGGTGCAGAGACACATCCAACGACAGGTATCGTCTTTAACGGCGGTTTTGTTGAACGTGAGATCAATATCGATCTTTTTCATCAGCAGTATGCAACGCTCTCTTTAAAAGAGTCTGGTTTTTCCAATGCAGTAGCAGTACAAAAAGCAATCAATGCTTTTTATAATACACAGGTTGCCGTTGCTATGGATTCTCGCAGTATTAAACTCAAATGCCCGAAAAATCGTTCGATGATTGAGTTTTTGGCTGAGGTGCAAGATATAGATATGGATTATAAACCAAAAAATAGAATCATCATTAATGAAAAAACTGGAACTATCGTTGCTGGGGTAGATATAGAGTTGCGTCCTATTATCTTGACTCATGGTGATATAACGATCAAGATAGTTGAACAAGATACTCCGTCTAAACCGGAAGGTTCAATGGAAGTAGATAAAAATTTGGTAATTGGGATGAACGAAAATGAGATCTATACAAAAAAAGGGACAACAACTGTTGCCAATCTTGTTCGATCACTTCAAAAACTTGGAGCTACTCCAAAAGATATCATCTCTATTTTAGAGGCGATGAAAAGTGCAGGCAGTATCTCTGCTGATTTAAAGGTTATATAATGAATTACGGATTAAATGCTTTAAGTGCGCAGGCACAACTGGTTTCTCAAAACAAAGATATACCAAAGATAGATGCTAAGGCTGAAGATAAAGCACTGCGTGAACAGACAGATGCTTTTGAGGCAGTGATCGTGAAGATGATGATGGACAATGCAATGAAAGATCAAAAAGATCTCTTCAGTGATCAAAAGGATCCTGGAGACAAGATCTATAAGTCAATGTACAGAGATGAACTCTCTCGTGCGAGTGCAGGAAGTTTTGGTTTTTCTCAGATGCTCTATGACTATTTGAGCCAAAAAAGTTCTTAAAAAGTGTTTATAAAATCATAATTTTGCCGATATACCAGTATCAAGAAATTCTCAAAGTATGAGGAAGGAAAAATTATGATTTCAGGTATAAACAGTTCACTTGTTGGGAATGCATATGCAAACAACATGAATGACAATAAAGGGATAAAGGCAAATGCCAAGTTGACTGCTGCAAATGGTGGCAGTGAAAATAAAATAGAGAAACTCAAAGAGGCAATTGCGTCTGGTGAATATAAAATTGACCTCTCAGCACTTGCTCAAAAAATGGCAGATGAGTTACTCTAAAAATTAAATATATAAAACGGAGGTATGCGATGCTTTCACATCACTTACAAAATGCTTTAAAAGATTTACGAGACTTGATAGAAATTACAGAGTCAGATATAGAAGATATTAAAAAAGCAAAGCATGATCCTCAGTTTGAAAGACTTTCACTCAAAGAAGAGAAATTAAAAGCTTTTGAAACAAAAAAAGCGATGATTGATCATGAAATTTCAAATCTTATGACATCTCATCCAAATACAGCACTCCCGGATCTGCTTAATCAAGAACAACATCAGTTGTTAGAAGATCTAAAAGTAGAGCTTTCAAGATTACATGAAGTAAATAAAAAATATGCAAAATTAGTGCTAGTTGTCAGTAATCTTTATAATAATTTTTTGGAGCAAATAGTACCGACAGAGATGCAAGGATATCAAAAAGTTGCATCAAAAAATTCGAATATTTTGGAAGTGAGGGTATAGCAATGTCTTCAATTTTTAATACATTAAATATTGGCTACAGTGGTTTAAGTGCTGCACAGGTCGGAATCGATACAACAGGACATAATATCGCCAATGCTGAAGTTGAAGGCTATACGCGTCAGCGCGTTGTGACATCAGCTGCTACACCGATTAGCTCTTCCAATGGTAATATCGGAAATGGTACATCTGTTCAAGATATAGGAAGAGTTTTTGATAATTTTGTTTTTGATAAATATAATGCGGTATCAGCTGACAAAGAGTACAGTGATTATGAAAAAGAAAAAATGGAAGCCCTCTCTACATATTTTCCTGATGTTGATGGAGTTGGAATTAAAAATGATCTTTCTGCATATTATGATATGTGGCAATCATTTGCAGATAACCCTGATAATGATGCCATCAAGGTGGCTTTATCAGAACAGACGCAATCTTTGACAAAACATATTGTTCAGACACAAGAACAGGTTTTAACTTTACAACAACAGGTGAATGATCAGCTAGCAGTAGATGTAAATAAAGTCAATGATATATCAAAACAGATAGCTACACTCAATAAATCAATTGATGTTGCTGAAGCAGGAGATGTGTATGCTGCTAATGATTTACGAGACAAAAGAAATGTATTAGAAAGAGATCTCTCTCGTTTAATTGGTGCAGATGTAATGACTGACCAATTAGATGCCAAGATGCAGGTACACAGTAATGCGAATATAAAGACAGGCAGTTACAGTATAAGTGTAAATGGTGTAAATATTGTAGATGGTGGTACTTATCATCCCTTAAAACTTACAAATGCAGATAACCCTTATGGATTTTACAGTGTCTCTTTTGAGAGACAAGATGGTGTACTTATTCCAATGGAGGAGAGTATTCACGGTGGAAGAATAGGAGCAGCACTTGACCTTCGCGGTACGTCTATTGATGCAGAAACGGGGATGCCAACAACTGGAATTTTACAACAGACTGCAAATGATCTCGATGCTTTTGCCAAAGGCTTGATTGAATCTACCAATAATTTATATGCACAAAATGATGCTACAAAAATGACTTCAGATCTCTTGGATATAGATGGAGATATGCCTTTTTTAAATTCAAATTTAAATGTACATGCAGGATCATTTGATATGGTGGTGTATGATATAGATGGAAATGAAGTATCTCGTCGTGCTATCAATATTGATTCTGCTACGACCATATCTGGAAATGCAGGGAGTAATTCAATTGAGGGTCAGATTAACGATAACCGAGATGACAATAACGATAATAATGCAGGGAATGATATTGATGATTTTATAGATGTGAACTATTCAACTTATAATCAGTTAGAAATTTATATAAAACCTGACATGGAATCCAAAGGGTATACTTTTGCTATAGAAGATAATTTACAAAATAATGCGTTTTCATCAGGTACAAACTTTGCAGGAGCACTTGGGCTTGGGAATTTTTTTGAAGGTGACAGTGCAAGAAATATTCAACTTAAACAAGAATACAGAGATAATCCTACAACACTCAGTGCCGGATACTCTTCTCTTGCCGGAGATAATCGTTTAGCACTAGATATGGTGCAACAACAGTTTGAAACATATACGTTTGATGTAGGAAAAGAGCAATATGATACGACTATTTATGGTATGTATGACATTACGGCTACTTATGTGGGATCAACAACCAACAGTGCACTTTCACGAAATGACAGTATAACAGCACAGTTTAATGCTGCTGAAATGGAATATTTTTCTGTTTCTAAGGTAAGTATTGATGAAGAGATGACAAATCTTATAAAATATCAGACATCCTATGGTGCTGCTGCAAAAGTTATTACTACTGTTGATCAGATGATGCAGACTTTATTGGGAATTAAACAGTAAAGTGTTTCCTAAAGTCAGTATAGCCCTTCTTGGTAGTCTATTCTTTTTCTCTTTTTTTGGGTCATTTTTTTATACACAGGATCCATATTTATTAGATAGTCATTCTATTTTAACTGCTCCTTCATTACAACATTTTTTAGGAACAGACAGATTGGGTCGTGATATTTTGGCTCGTCTTATTGAAGGTGGGAAAGTCTCTTTAAGTATTGGTGTTGGGAGTGCTCTTATCGCCTCTTTTATAGGTCTTATTCTTGGATCTATAGCTGGTTATTTTAAAGGAGGGGTTGATAAAACTTTTATTATCATTGTTGATCTTTTTTTAACGTTTCCGACATTTTTTTTACTTCTTGCCCTTGTCTCTTATGTAAATGCTTCTATATGGGTACTAATTGTTATAATATCTATTACCGGATGGATGACAACAGCACGGCTTATCCGTTCTGAGAGTTTTAAAATAACTTCACAACCCTATATTAAAATATTAAATATTGCAAAGGTAAAAAAGAGTAAAATTCTTTTGAAATATTATGCTCCAATTCTTGCTCCTATCTTTTTTGTCAGTTTTACTTTTGGAGTAGGGGGCGCTATCCTTGCGGAGTCAGGACTTAGCTTTTTAGGACTTGGAATTGTAGCTCCACAGATGAGTTGGGGTACAATTTTAAGTGGAGGAAAAGATGTTGTAGAGATCGCATGGTGGGTAAGTTTTTTTCCGGGACTTATGATCTTTTTAGTAACATTCTCACTTGTAAATATCTCTAATTATCTCCAACAGCTTACAAATCAAAAAGAGATACAG